>NZ_LZTE01000090.1:0-55454 GCF_001665925.1 Gordonia sp. 852002-50816_SCH5313054-c | reverse complement strand
CCGAAAACCACCTAACCCACAACCCCAGCTACCCTCAACCCAGCACACCCGAACATGGGGAAATCCGTGACGGACACCCCTGGGGAATTACGTGACCGTCGACACGACCGACCAGACCCCGACCTAAATGTGTGTCGAACGTAAAGAAGTGGGTGCTGCAGCGCCCACGTCCTCACGTTCGACCCACATCTACCCAGCGGGGTGGTCTCGACAAGCTCGACCAGCGGGGTGGTCTCGACAAGCTCGACCAGCGGAGTGGTCTCGACAAGCTCGACCAGCGGTGGTCAGCTCGACCAGCGGCGGGCCGCGCGGATCAGTCCCGCGGGCCGCCGGCGACGTAGATGACCTGGCCGGAGACGAAGCCGGCGCCCTCGGAGGCGAAGAACGAGGCGGTGTGGGCGATGTCCTCGGGCTTGCCGGTGCGGGCGACGGGGATGGCGGAGGCGTTGAGCTTCTTAAACTCCTCGAAGTCCATGCCGACGCGGGCGGCGGTGGCGGCGGTCATGTCGGTCTCGATGAAGCCGGGGGCGATCGCGTTGGCGGTCACGCCGAACTTGCCCAGCTCGATCGCCAGCGTCTTGGTGAAGCCCTGCATGCCGGCCTTGGCTGCGGAGTAGTTGGCCTGGCCGCGGTTGCCCAGTGCGGACGTCGACGACAGGTTCACGATGCGGCCCCAGCCGGCGTCGACCATGTACTTCTGGCAGGCGCGGCTCATCAGGAAGGCGCCGCGCAGGTGCACGCCCATGACTGCGTCCCAGTCGTCGACGCTCATCTTGAACAGCAGGTTGTCGCGCAGGATGCCCGCGTTGTTCACGAGCACGGTCGGCGCGCCGAGTTCGGCGGCGACCTTCTCGACGGCCGCGTTGACCGATGCCTCGTCGGATACGTCTGCGCCGACGGCGATCGCCTTGCCACCGGCGTCGTTGATCGCCTTGGCGGTGTCGGCGGCGGCTTCCTCGGTGATGTCGAGAACGGCGACGGCCAGACCGTCGTCGGCGAGGCGCTTGGCCACCGCCGCGCCGATGCCCCGACCCGATCCGGTGACGATTGCTGTCTTCTGAGCGCTCATTGCGAACTCCTCCATTGCGTGTACGTCTCCTGTGTGACGTGCGTCCCCTCGGTTCTATCAGTCGCCGTTCGGGCGGCCGTCACCACCTGCACCCCGGCCACTACCTGCACTGACGCTTCTGTGCCGTAGACGAGTCAGTAGTATCGGTCCGTCGCCACGCCCGACGCCGTCACTCGGTGCGCGCGGCGCGCAGTCGTCGAATCCCGGAGGTGGACATGACAGAGAAGTCAGCCGCGACAGCCGTGATCGTCCTCGCCGCGGGCGCGGGCACTCGGATGAAATCCAAGACGCCCAAGATCTTGCACACCATCGGTGGACGCTCGCTCGTCGGCCATGTGCTGCATGGTGCAGCAGCGGCATCCCCTGATCAACTCGTCGCCGTCGTGGGCCACGAACGCGAACGCGTCACTGCGGCCGTCAACGAGATCGCCGCGGAGATCGGCACCGATATCGTTGTGGCCGTTCAGGATTCGCCCGCCGGAACCGGCGACGCCGCGCGCGCGGGTCTCACCGCACTCCCCGACGACTTCACCGGAACGGTGATCATCACCGCCGCCGACATCCCACTCCTCGACGGCCAGACGATCGAGGCCCTCGTCGCCACACACACCGCGGGAGACGGCGCCGCGGTCACGCTCACCGGCTTCATCGCCGACGAGCCGACCGGATACGGCCGGATCATCCGGACCAACGACGGCTCGGTGCAGGCAATCGTCGAAGAAAAGGACGCAAGCGACGCCCAGCGCGCGATCACCGAGGTCAACGCGGGCATCTACGCGTTCGACGCGCAGGCACTGCGCTCAGCGCTGCAACAACTCTCCACCGACAACGCACAGGGCGAGTTCTACCTGACCGACGTCATCGAGATCGCGCGCACCGCGGGCAAGACCGTCCGCGCGCATGTCGTCGACGATCCGCTGGTCGTCGCGGGCTGCAACGACCGCGCGCAACTGTCCGCGCTCGGTGCCGCGCTCAACGCCACGACCATCCGTCGCCACCAGCTCGCGGGCGTCACGGTCGTCGATCCGGGCTCGACGTGGATCGACGTCGACGTACGCATCGAGCGCGACGTACGCATCGAGCCGGGCACCCAACTGCACGGTGCCACCCGCATCGCCGAAGATGCCGTCGTCGGCCCCGACACCACGCTCACCGACGTGACGATCGGCCGCGGGGCGTCGGTGATCCGCACGCACGGCTCCGACTCGGTGATCTCCGACGACGCTTCCGTGGGCCCGTTCGCCTTCCTGCGGCCGGGTACCGAATTGGGTGAGCGCGGCAAGATCGGCACTTTCGTCGAGACCAAAAAAGCCACCATCGGTGCAGGTAGCAAGGTTCCGCACCTCACCTACGTCGGTGACGCGACGATCGGCGAGGAGTCGAACATCGGGGCGTCGAGCGTCTTTGTCAACTACGACGGGGTGAACAAGCATCAAACGGTCATCGGGTCGCATTGCCGGACCGGATCGGACAACATGTTCGTCGCTCCGGTGCAGGTCGGTGACGGCGCGTATACCGGGGCAGGTACGGTCATTCGGGACGATGTCCCGCCCGGCGCCCTCGCGGTCTCGTCGGGTCCACAACGCAACATCGACGGTTGGGTACCCCGCAAACGCCCCGACACGGCTGCCGCACGCGCAGCGATCGAGGCAGGCGCGGCCGATACTCAGCCCGAACAGCCCGGCTCCTAGCCACGTGACCCGCTGGCAGAGCCGCCCACCGGCCGACGATCGAGTAGAAGAGTTTTCATGACCTGGACCACCGACAACCAGAAGAACCTGATGCTGTTCTCGGGGCGTGCACACCCCGACCTGGCGCAGGCTGTCGCCGACGAACTCGGCATCAAGCTGACTCCGCAGACCGCGCGGAACTTCGCCAACGGCGAGATCTTCGTTCGCTACGAGGAGTCGGTGCGCGGTTCGGATGCGTTCGTGATCCAGAGCTGCCCCGCCCCCCTCAACGAGTGGGTGATGGAGGCGCTGATCATGATCGACGCGCTCAAGCGCGGCTCAGCTAAGCGCATCAGCGTGATCCTGCCCTTCTACCCGTACGCACGCCAGGACAAGAAGGCCCGCGGTCGTGAACCGATCTCGGCACGCCTCATCGCCGACCTGATGAAGACCGCAGGCGCCGACCGCATCATCTCGGTCGACCTGCACACTGATCAGATCCAGGGCTTCTTCGACGGCCCCGTCGACCACATGCACGCCCAGGGTCAGCTCTCCGACTACGTTCGCGGCAAGTACGGCATCGAGAACCTCGTCGTCGTCTCGCCGGATTCGGGTCGTGTGCGCGTCGCGGAGAAGTGGTCGGATGCGCTCGGTGGCGCTCCCGTCGCGTTCATCCACAAGACCCGCGACCCGTTGGTCGCCAACCAGATCGTCGCGCACCGCGTGGTCGGTGAGGTCGAAGGCCGCACCTGTGTGGTCATCGACGACATGATCGACACCGGCGGCACCATCGTCGGCGCGGTCTCGAAGCTCAAGGAAGCGGGCGCGGGCGACGTCATCATCGCCACGACGCACGCCGTCTTCTCCGATCCGGCTGCCGAGCGCCTCGCCAACTCCGAGGCCGACGAGGTGATCGTGACCGACACGCTCCCGATCCCCCAGGAGAAGCGCTTCGACAAGCTGACCGTGATCTCGATCGCCCCGCTGCTGGCACAGACCATCCGCGAGGTGTTCGAACACGGTTCGGTGACAAGCCTTTTCGACGGCAACGCCTGACACGTCGATGACGACCACCGCCGCCCGACGCGATTGGGCGGCGGTGGTCTCACTTGGCCTCGGTGTGTTCACCATCACTACCACCGAGATCATGCCCATCGGATTACTCCGTCCGATGGCCACCGACCTCGACGTCTCCGAGGGCACCATCGGCCTCACTGTCACGTTCTTCGCGTTCGTGGCCGCGGTCAGTGCACCCACCCTCTCCACGGCGACTCGACGACTCGACCGCCGGCCGATCCTGCTCTGCGTGATGGCCGCATTCGTCGTCGGCAACACGCTCACCGCGCTCGCCGTGAACTACGCGATGCTCTTGGCGGTGCGCATGGCGATCGGTGTCGCCCTCGGGTTGATGTGGGCGATCGTCGCGGCGACCGCCGTGCGCCTCGTCCCACCGAATGCTGCCGTGCGCGCGACCACGATCGCGTTCTCGGGAGTGTCGCTGGCGTCGGTGCTCGGCATGCCCGTCGGCACCGTGATCGGGCAGGCGTTCGGCTGGCGAGCCGCCTACTGGACGCTCGCCGGACTGAGCCTGGTCAGCCTCGTCGCGCTGGCAGTGCTGCTGCGCTCGGTCCCCGGCGACAGCGAGACCATCGGGCTGCGGGGTCTGCCGCGCTTGCTCCGCATGCGCGACCTCCGGACGACGCTGATCGTCACCGCGCTCGTCATCACCGGCGCGTACGCCGCCTACACCTACGTCACCCCGTTCATCGTCGAAGTCCTCGGTATCGACGCCGACCTGGTCGGTGTCGTCCTGCTGGTGATGGGCGTGGCAGGGGTCGCGGGCAACTTCGTGGCCGGGGCATTCCTGTCCCGCACCCAGTCCGTGCGGTGGTCACTCGCGGCGATCATCGCGGTCCTCGCGGGCGCACTGATACTCACGCCCGTCGCGAGTCTGTGGCTTCCCGCGGCTCTCGTCGGACTCCTCGTGTGGGCCGCCGGATACGCCGCCGCCCCGATCGGCCTGCAGACGACGGTGTTCCGCGTGGCGCCCGCATACCGCGAGTCGGCGACGACGCTCTACTCCACGACGTTCAACTTCTCGATCGGCGTCGGCGCACTGATCGGCGCATTGGCGATCGAGCACGGCGGCGCGCTGGCACCCGTCGTCGTCGGAGCCGTGTGCGCGGTCATTGCCCTCGCCGTGGCCCTCACGCTCCCCCGACGCGTCACACCCGACGACGCAGCCGCAGCGTCCGGGTAGCGCCAGGGGTCCGGGTAGTTGGCGCTTGGGTAGTGTCACCCTCATGGCTGCTGCGACCGACAACGCGACGATCTATCACAACCCCAAATGCTCGACGTCGCGCAAAGCACTCCAGCGCCTCCGCGACGAGGGCGTCGAGCCGACGATCGTGAAGTATCTCGACGAGCCGTACACCCGAGAACAACTCGAACAGCTCTTCGCCGATGCCGGCATCACCGTTCGCCAGGCCGCGCGCAAGCGCGAAGCGCTCTACAAGGAGCTCGACCTCGACGCCGCGTCGGACGAGAAACTGCTCGACGAGATGGTGGCGCACCCGATCCTCGTCGAACGTCCGTTTGTGGTGACCGACAAGGGAACTCGCCTCGCCCGCCCACTCGACAAGCTCGACGAGATCCTGTAGCCGGCCGGACCCACACGGCCGCTCAGAACAGCAGCGGCCCGACGGCGTTCGCGAGTCCGCGCGCCGCGTCGGTGAGTGAGCAGATCGCCTCGAGCCTGCTCGATACCCCGCCGATCATCACCGCCCCGCGCACAGCGCCGGTGACGTCGTAGATCGGCACGGCCAGGTGGGCGTGGGCCACCACGAGTTCGCCGTCGTCGCGCGCAACGTCGGTGCGTCGGATCTCGGCGATCTGCTCCTCCAGACGCGCAGGGTCGATGATCGTGGCGGGCGTGACCGGCAGCAACGGCATCTCGAGCGCGTCGCGCCACTGCGACAACGACGCCAGCAGCAGTTTGCCCGCGGCAGATGCGTGCAGGTACCGCATGAGTTCACCCACCCCGTCGAGCGGATGGTCGGGATCGGCGTCGAGGACGCGCACCGACGCGGGGCGAAAGTAGAGCAGATGCACGGCGAACCGCACCGAGCCGCGGAACTCGTCGATCAGCTCCGCGGCGCGCGCGGGGACCGGAGGCGTGACCACTCCGTCGACGAACGACGCGAGGCGGGTGCCGATCGCGAAGCCGCGCAGGTCGGCTGTCCGCACCAGGAACTCGTCGGCGACAAGACTGTTGAGCAGCCGATACGTGCTTGCCGAGGGTAGGTCGAGCCGATCGGCGATGTCGCGGGCCGTCGTACCGATTCCGAGGTCGGCAACGGTCTCGATGATCTGCAGGGCGCGCACCACCGAATCCGACCGCGGCGCACGGCCTATCGCCATGTCGCCCCCTCACCGCAGCGTCCGCACGCGAGTCGCCGAATTGTCACCGCAGAGTCGCAGTCGTGAGGATGTCGGCACTGGTCGTCGCATCGAAGACTCCGACTCCGGCGAGCAGACGAGGTCGGCGTCGCGCCACGCCCAGCACGAACACGGTCACGACAGCCATCGACGCAACGTAGACGACGCCCAGAATGCGTCCGTGTCCGACGCCGGTCCCGAAAGCGGTCAGCAGCAGCACTCCGAGAATGGTCGCCGTGAACACGCCGAGCGCCAGGATGCGCCTGCTGCTCTCGCCGATCCGCGCCAGTAGCCGCGGCGATGCGAGACAGGCGGTGAGGTAGCTACCCATGTAGCCGAGGGCGCTGAGTGTCAGGAAGTCGCGAATCCCGTTCTGCGGATCGCCGCCGCACCAGAGGAACACCAGTGGCCCGAGCGTCACGACCGCCATCGCACAGACCGTGGCGAACGCGGGTGTGTGAAAGCGTGGGTGCGTGGTGCCGAACGCCCGAGGTGCCACCCTCTCGCGGCCCAAAGTGAACAGCACGCGCACGAGCGCATTGACCGAGGCGAGCGCGCATGCGAAGAACGACGTCGCGATCCCGATGTCGAGGATGACCGCCGTGACGCGGGTGCCGTCGGAGAGGAACAGTGCGGCGAGGGGTGTGGAGCTCGTCCGTACGCCCGCGGGGGCGTCGAACATCGCGACCGATTGAGTGGTCACGGCGAGCAGATAGATGAGCCCGGCGGCGATCGGGGTCCAACGCAGGGTCCGCGGAACGCTGCGGAACGGTCGACGTGCCTCTGCCGACAGCGTCGTCGCACTCTCGAATCCGACGAACGCGCTGACCGCGACCACGATCATCAGACCCATCGACCCGACGTCGACCTGCGGCGCGAACACCTTCGACCAGTCAGCCGAATGGTGCGTGATCCCGAGCCACACCATCAGGCCCACCAGAATGACAACGGCGACGACCTCGATCGCAAGTGTCGCGGTCGCAGAGACCTTGATCCCGCGAACCATCAGCACCGTCATCGCGACAGCGGCCACGACGATGATCACACAGACGATCGGCAGCCACACCGACGTCGACACGCCGATACTGACGGCAATGTGGTTGAGGTACAAGCCAACTGCGAGAAGTCCCGCCATGCTCACCGAGCCGTATCCGACAATCGCCGACCACGCCGTCGGCAGCGCCACGCGCGGGCCAAACCCCTGAGCCACGTACGAGTAGAGACCGCCGACGACGGCGAGTCGTTGTGCCATCGGCCGTACGCACGCCGAGATCATCATGACGACGACCATCGCGACGGCGAACGAGATGACTCCCCCGGCACCACTCATCGCGGCGATCACGAACAACGGCGTCACCGCCGACGTCCCGGCGGGCGCGATGGCCGCGACGGACTGCGCGAAGACGGGTATGAAGGGAAGCTGACGACGGGTCAGGCCGCGCACCGGCGACTCGTCGGCGACCAACGGGTACGTCGCTGACGGCGATTCTGCGCTGGACGATGATTCGGCGGTGGAGGATGTCGGCATAGCGCCCTCTACCGTGACGGAGCAGTCGTTGCGACGCATCGTTTTCGTGTTTCCAGCGTGTTAACCCGCGTGAGAAATCCGGGGTTCTCATTTCTCAGCCACTCTTACGTCGACGCCATTGTGATGTGACACACACTCCGTACCGTCTTGCCGGAATCAAGTAAGCAGCGAGACCGACGGTGATCTCGCCTCCGCACGAAAGGCGCGTTCATGAGCACAATCGAATCCGGAGGCGGCACGACGGCTGCCACGTCGTCGGCAGCGAGTTCGACCGACTACCTCGACAAACGTCGACTCAAGACCGGCACGGCCGGGTGGGTGCTGCTCGCGGGCCTCGGGGTCAGCTACGTCATCAGCGGCGACTACTCCGGGTGGAATTTCGGGCTCGAGCAGGGCGGCTTCGGTGGCCTGGCGATCGCGGCCGTCATCATCGCCGCGATGTACTTCGCGATGGTGCTCGGCATGGCCGAGATGAGTTCCGCGCTGCCTGCGGCAGGAGGCGGATACACCTTCGCGCGCCGAGCCCTCGGCACCTGGGGCGGGATGGCGACCGGTACCGCGGTCCTGATCGAATACGCGATCGCGCCCGCAGCGATCGCGACCTTCATCGGCGCGTACGTCGAGTCGCTGCACCTGTTCGGCATCACCGACGGGTGGTGGGTGTACCTCGCGGTCTACGCACTGTTCATCGGCGTACATCTCGCGGGTGTCGGGGAGGCGCTGAAGGTGATGTTCGTGATCACCGCGGTCGCGCTCGCAGGCCTCATCGTGTTCGCGGTCGCGGCAATCGGCGACTTCTCGTGGTCGAACCTCACCGATATCGCCCCGACGAATGCAGCGGGCGCGAGTTCGTTCCTGCCCCACGGATACCTCGGCATCTGGGCGGCCATCCCGTTCGCCATCTGGTTCTTCCTCGCCGTCGAAGGCGTCCCCCTCGCCGCGGAGGAGGCCAAGGATCCTGCCCGCAACGTGCCGCGCGGGATCATCGCGGCGATGTGCGCGCTGATCTTCACGTGTGCGCTGGTGTTGTTCCTGGTGCCGGGAGCCGGTGGGGCATCGGCCATGCAGAGTTCGGGTAACCCGCTCGTCGAGGCGCTGGGAAGCGGAACCGCACACACGGTCGTCAATTACATCGGCTTGGCGGGGCTCGTGGCGAGCTTCTTCTCGATCATCTACGCCTACTCGCGGCAGTTGTTCGCACTCTCGCGCGCCGGATACCTGCCGAAGTCGTTGTCCGTCACCAACTCTCGCAAGTCTCCGACGCTGGCGTTGATCGTCCCCGGAGTCGTCGGGTTCCTCCTGTCACTCAGCGGACAGGGCGCGACGCTGCTGAACATGGCCGTCGTCGGTGCCGCGCTGAGTTATGTGCTGATGATGGTGAGCCACATCGTGCTACGCATCCGGGAGCCGGAACTGGCGCGCCCCTACCGCACCCCCGGCGGCATGGTCACGACGGGCTTCGCCCTCGTGATCGCTGTGCTCGCATTGGTCGCGACGTTCCTCGTCGACATCAAGGCCGCGACCGGCTGTCTCATCGTGTTCGCGCTCTTCATGACGTATTTTGGCTTGTACAGCCGCAACCGGTTGGTCTTCGCCAGCGCCGACGAAGAGTTCGAGGCCATTGCCGACGCCGAAGAGGGACTCTCGTGATCTACCGCCACACGCTTCGTGGGCACACCTACCAGTTCGCCGACCTGATCGATGTGATGGCCAAGGCCACCCCGGCACGTTCGGGCGACGAATTGGCCGGGTGCGCAGCACAATCCGACGCCGAGCGGGCCGCAGCGGCTTGGGTTCTCGCCGACCTTCCGCTCACCGTCTTCCTCGAAGAGATGCTCGTCCCCTACGAATCAGACGAAGTCACACGGCTGATCATCGACACCCACGACCGAGAGGCATTCGCCCCCATCGCGCACCTGACCGTCGGCGGTCTCCGCGACTGGCTGCTCGAGCAGGTCGTGGCGTCGGGTGGAACGCAGCGCCTGCAGGCCGTCTCCCCCGGGTTGACCCCGGAAATGGTTGCGGCGGTGAGCAAGTTGATGCGCAATCAGGATCTGATCTCCGTCGCCCGCCGCATGGAGGTCACCGCCGGATTCCGCACCACGATCGGACTGCCCGGCCGCCTCGCGACACGATTGCAGCCCAACCACCCCACCGACGATCCGCGCGGCATCGCGGCAGGACTGCTCGACGGCCTGCTCCTCGGTTGCGGCGACGCCGTCGTCGGAATCAATCCCGCAACCGACTCACCACAGGCGACGTCGACGCTGCTCGAACTCCTCGACGACGTGCGGCAGCGTTTCGATATTCCGATGCAGTCGTGTGTGCTCTCGCACGTGACCACGACGATCGGCTTGGTCGAGGCGGGCGCACCGGTCGACCTGGTCTTCCAGTCGATCGCGGGCACCGAGGGCGCCAATCGCGGATTCGGCGTCGACCTGGCAGTTCTCAACGAAGGCAATGAGGCCGGGCGGTCGTTGCACCGCGGGACCGTCGGCGACAACGTGATGTATCTGGAGACCGGGCAGGGCTCGGCACTGTCGGCGGGCGCACACCTGGGGACCGGTGGCCGGCCCGTCGACCAGCAGACCCTCGAAGCGCGCGCCTACGCGGTCGCACGGTCGCTGGAGCCTCTGCTGGTCAACACCGTCGTCGGATTCATCGGCCCCGAATATCTCTTCGACGGTAAACAGATCATCCGAGCGGGACTCGAAGATCACTTCTGCGGCAAACTCCTCGGGCTGCCGATGGGGGTCGACGTCTGCTACACCAACCACGCCGAGGCCGACCAGAACGACATGGACACGCTGCTGAGCCTGCTCGGGATGGCCGGAGTCGGATTCGTCATCACCGTGCCGGGCGCCGACGACATCATGCTCGGCTACCAGAGCCTCTCGTTCCACGACGTCCTGTACCTGCGCGACGTCCTCGGTCTGCGCGCGGCACCGGAGTTCGAGGCGTGGATGCAGACGATCGGCATGGCCGACGACGGCGGCCACGTCGTGCCACTCGACCCGCAGACCTCGGCGCTGCGCGGACTGGCGGCGTCGTGAACACACCCGACACGCAGTCGACCCCGTCGGTCGATCCGTGGGGATCGATGCGCGGACTCACCCAGGCGCGAATCGGGTTGCAGCGCAGCGGGAATGCGCTGTCGAGTACCGACGTCCTACAGTACCAGGCCGACCACGCGGCAGCGCGCGACGCCGTGCACACGCCCATGGACTCCGACGGCGTCGTCGACGGTCTGCGGGAGCTGGGGTTGGGTGAGCCGGCGGTCGTCACGAGTCAGGCGTCGTCGCGGGCGGAGTACCTGCGCCGGCCCGATCTCGGCCGAATCCCGAATGACCTTTCCGCAGTGCAACATTCGGGCGCCGACATCGGTTTCGTGATCGCCGACGGCCTGTCGGCAACGGCGGTGGACACGCACGCGGTCACGCTCGTCGAGACGATCGCCGCCGAACTGTCGCGGCAATTCTCGATCGCTCCACCGGTCGTGGCCACCCAGGCGCGCGTCGCGCTCGGTGATCACATCGGGGAGGCACTCGGCGTCGAGATCCTTCTCGTGATCATCGGGGAACGTCCGGGACTGTCCGTCGCCGACAGCCTCGGCATCTACTTGACGTATCGCCCGGAGCCGGGTCGTCGTGACTCCGAACGCAATTGCATCTCCAACATCCATCCGCCGGACGGGCTCGGATACCGCGATGCCGCGCGGATCGTCGGAGCACTGGTGTCCGGGGCACGGCAACTCGGCGCCTCGGGCGTCGCACTCAAAGACACCTCGTCTGCCGACCCCGCCGTCGCCGCGGCCGCTGCGCAGGGCGAACTCGGCTAGGTCGCGGGGGCTAGGCAATTCCAGGCACGTCGACCGTGCGCGGCGGCAGCGACTGCACTGCCGACGGGACGACGACGCCCACGAGTCCACGCACGATGCCCTTGGTGAAGTCCCAGAAGTCGAAGTAGTCGCGCCACACGGCGATCGCACCGTCGAGAACCTCGAAGCGTCCGCACACCCAGAACCGGATACGTACGGGACCGAGGCGAATCTCGTCGATCCGCTCGGTGAGCACCACGGTGTCGTCGGTGGCGACGTTGATCATCCCGTAGTCGAAGCCTGCGAACGACGACGCGTCCATCGCACCGAAGACCTTGGCGACGTTGCGCTTGCCACGGACCGTCGGCAGTCCGACATTGGTGTAGACGACGTTCTCGTCGAGATCTGCCATGGCTGCGGAACTGTCGTCGCGGGCGAGAGCATCGAGGAAGTCGGTGACGACGCGATCAGGGGTACGGGAGGTCATGGTGTCACCGTACGGTGCGCGATGTGACTTCACCGCAGGTCGTCGTCTATTCTTGACGGGTTGTCTCGGCGAGGGTGAGCAGTCACCGTAATCGGCGCGACCATCGCACATCTCCTTGCGGACTCGAGTTTCCGCAGGTGGTCGTGGATTGTCGGCCTGCGGAACTGCCACAGAGCGCCGAGCACCGACCATCCGGCTGCACGCACCGACGCGGCCGAACCACCAAGGAGAGTCACATGGCAACCCAGGCAAACGCGCTGGCAGTCACCACCCGCACCGAAAAGGGCAAGGGCGCCGCTCGACGCGCTCGTCGCGCAGGCAACGTGCCCGCCGTGCTGTACGGCCACGGCACCGACCCGCAGCACCTCAACCTCCCGGCTCGCGATTTCGCCGCCATCCTGCGTAACAACGGAACCAACGCTGTCCTCGACCTCGACATCGAGGGCACCAGCCAGCTCGCGCTGACCAAGCAGATCGACATCCACCCGATCCGCAACTACATCGAGCACGTCGACCTGCTCGTCATCAAGCGCGGCGAGAAGGTCACCGTCGAGGTCACCATCGTCGTCGAGGGCGACGCCGCTCCCGGCACCCTGGTCACCCAGGACGCCAACACCGTCGAGATCGAGGCCGACGCACTGTCGATCCCCGAGCAGATCGTCGTCGACGTCGAGGGCAAGGAAGTCGGCACGTCGGTCCACGCGTCGGACCTGGTCCTCCCCGAGGGCGTCGAGCTCGTCACCGACCCCGAGACCCTCATCGTCGCGGTCAACGAGGCGACCACCGCCGCAGAGCTCGAGGAAGAGACCGACGCCGAGCAGGCTGACGCCGACGCTGCCGCCGCTGAGGCCGAGGCCGAGTAATTCGGCGTCATCTCCGCCGACGCGCCGCCCCTACTGATGACACAGGAATCATGAAACTTGTTGTCGGACTCGGCAATCCGGGTTCCAAGTATGAGCGGACGCGTCACAACATCGGCGCGATGGTCGCAGACCATCTCGTCACGACGGCCGGCGAGCGATGGAAGGTGCACAAGCGCTCCGGCGCGGTGGTGGCACCCATCACGCTCGCCGGCCAGTCGGTGTTGGTGGCACGTGCGCGCACGTACATGAACACCACCGGTCGCGAGATCGGCCCGCTCGCGAAGTTCTACTCCATCGGCCCGTCGGATCTGATTGCGCTGCACGACGAACTCGACATCGACTTCGGCGCCGTCCGGCTCAAACTCGGCGGCGGCGAGGGCGGCCACAACGGGCTGCGCTCGATCAGCCAGGCACTCGGATCGCGTGACTACTACCGCGTCCGCCTCGGCATCGGTCGTCCGCCCGGTCGCCAGGATCCCGCCGACTTCGTGCTCAAACCCTTTCCGTCGTCGGCACGCGCCGACGTCGAACTGCTCATCCAGCATGGCGCCGACGCCACCGAGGCGCTGATCGCCTCAGGTCTCGAGGCAGCGCAGAACGTCGTCCACACCTGGTGATACCGCGGTTCGACGACGCCGCCACCGACTGAGAAGCGGCACGCACTGCCCGACACCGCAGCATGAACCCCCTCGCGGTGCAACGATGGTCCAATGTCGGACGCCGCCCTGAGTCTCATCGTCCTCGGCGTCACGGTCGTGTTGTTCATCATCAACAAGCTGCCGGTCGGGCTCGTCGCCATCGGGTCGGCGTTGGCGCTCTACTTCCTCGGACTGGTACAGCTCGACGAACTGACCTCGGGTCTCGGTCAGAGCGTCATCGCCTTCATCGCCGCCCTGTTCGTGATCAGCGAGGGACTCGAGGCATCGGGAATCACCGCGTGGCTGGGCAGCGTGCTGGCGCGCGTCGCAGGTCGTACGCGCACCAGGGTGGTTGCCGCAATCATGGTCCTCGCCGCGGCGTTGAGTCCGCTCATCACGATCAACGGCGCAGCGGCAGCGTTGGTCCCGGTCAGTGTCGCCGTCGCGCGGCGAGCACATCTGTCGCCGTCGCGCGTACTGCTCCCTCTCGCGTTCGCCGCGAGCGCCGGTTCGCTACTCACCCTGAGCGGCAGCCCGGTCAACGTCATCATCGACGAGGCGGCCACCGAGCAAACCGGTTCGTCCATCGGCTACTTCGGCTTCTCCCTCATCGGCGTCCCCCTGGTCGTGGTGACGTTGGTTGTCATCGCCCTCGTCGGCGACCGGCTGATTCCACGTCGTGAATCGCAGTCACTGCCAGAGGATTTCAGCAGATATCAGCGCGACGTCGTCGAGCATTACGAACTGTCGGGATTGGCGACGACCGGCGTGCGCACCTTTCGCCTGCACGTCGAACCAGCGTCGACGCTCGTCGGGAAGACGGTCCGCGCGGCCATCACCGACGACGCGATCGACACCGTCGCCGCGCAGTCCGAACGTGGCCGCGTGCTCAGTTCGACGCATCGCCTCGAACCGTCGGACGTGCTCGTCGTCTCGGGCGTCGGCACAGCCGTCGAGGCACTCGCACGGGAAGCCGACCTCACCGTCGAGGACACCATCGGCAGGCGCATGAGCGGCCAGCGCGACAGTCTCATCAACCGCGACAACGGAATCTGTGAGTTGGTGATCCCACCGCGCTCGTCGTGGATCGGGCGGCCGGCGTTCGGCGGGATGGTGCGCGCAGAAGACGGGCTGCTCGTGTTGTCGGTGCGCAGGCAGAACGACGACGTCTCGTCACGTGCGTCGACGCTGCAGGAAGGCGACGCACTACTGGTGTACGGCCCGTGGGGCGCGCTCGACGCTCTCGCCGACGACAAGGACGTTCTGGTGGTCGCATCGTCGGAAACCGTTCGGCGGCAGACGGTTCCGCTCGGGCGAAGCGCTCCACGTGCGGCAGTCATCCTGGTGGTGACGATCGCGCTGCTGGCCAGTGGGGCCGTGCCGCCGGTGGTCGCGGGTCTGCTCGGAGCGGGTGCGATGGTGCTGTTCCGCGTGCTGTCGAGCGAGCAGGCATACCGTGCCGTTCCCTGGGCGACGCTCGTCCTGATCGCCGCGCTGATCCCGATGTCGGCGGCGATCACGAGCAGTGGCGGTGCCGAATTGATCGCACGACCCATCGTCGACCTGGTGTCCGGACACAGTGCGTATCTGCTGCTGGCCATGCTGTTCGTGCTGACCGCCGTACTCGGGCAGTTCATCTCCAACGTCGCCACCGCGCTGATCGTCATACCGATCGCGCTCGTCGCCGCGGCCGACGTCGGTGTCGACGCCCGAACGGTGCTCATGGTGGTCTGCGTCGCTGCCGCCGCTTCCCTGCTGACGCCTATCGCCACTCCCGCCAACATGATCGTGATGAATCCGGGCGGATACCGCTTCGGCGACTATTGGCGGCTGGGGATCGTCCTGATGGTCTGCTGGTTGGTCGTCACCGTGACCCTGGTCCCGGTGTTCTGGCCGATCAACGGCTGACGAGCAGGCGCCGTGAGAAGCGGCCTTGTTCGTCACCGGATGTGGCGGGGCCTACACTCTTTTCGGGCGCAGGGCTATCCGCTGCGTGATCCGTTTGTCGAAGGGAAGTACGCGTGACCGTCATCGCCGCCAACACAGGCCATCAGAACGTAGCGATGTTGGGCATCGGCGCGTACCGACCAAAACGCCTGGTCAGCAACGATGAGGTGTGCGAGGTTCTCGACAGTTCGGATCAGTGGATCTTCGAACGCAGCGGCATCCGTAATCGCCGGTGGATCAGCGGCGACGAGTCGGCACGGTCGATGGCCGCCGCCGCAGCCGAGCGGGCCATCGAAAACTCCGGGATCGACAAGGACAAGATCGGTGCGCTGATCCTGGCCACCAACAGCTGGAAGACCAAGATTCCGCACGGCGGCCCGATCGTGGCATACGACATCGGCCTCAACGGGATTCCCGCCTACGACATCGCCGCGGGATGCGGCGGCTTCGGGTACGCCCTGGGCGTCGCGGCCGACACCGTGCGCGCGGGCTCGGCCGAGTACGTACTTGTCGTCGGCGTCGAGACGATGTCGGTCGTCATGGAGCCCACCGACCGCAACACCGCCTTCATCTTCGGCGACGGCGCCGGTGCGGTCGTCGTCGGACCGAGCGACGAGAACGGGATCTCCCCGACCGTCTGGGGTTCTGACGGCGAGAACGCCGAGGCGATCGGCCAGAACTACGACATCCCCGAGTACATGGACCGCGCTCAGGAATATCAGCACAAGGATCCGGAGACCGAGCCTGTCGGCCGAATGGTGGTCACCATGGAGGGTTCGCGCGTATTCCGCTGGGCGGCAATCACACTGCCCAAGGCGTTGTCGTCGGTGATCGAGAGGTCCGGGATCGGACTCGACGACATCGAGGTGTTCGTCCCCCACCAGGCGAACGCCCGGATCAACGACTTGATGAAGAAGAACCTGGGCTTCCCCGACGACCTGCCGATGGCCAACGACATCGAGAACACCGGCAACACGTCGGCGGCGTCGATCCCGCTCGCGATGGAAGAGATGCTGGCCACCGGCAAAGCCAAGGGCGGACAGACCGCGCTGCTGCTCGGGTTCGGCGCTGGCCTCTCCTACGCCGGGGCTGTCGTTACGCTTCCCCCGGCACCTAAGGTGAGCAGTTTCGACGACCTGGGGTAACCCGCTACGCGTTCTCCTTGCGGAAGACCGCTGTGCCCCACGATGTTCCGAGAATCGCGAGCGCGATGGCGGTGAGCAGACCCCACGCGACCGTCGATGTCGCGACGCCACCGACGAAGCTGCTTCGGACGGCGTCGACGATCCAGCGGAACGGCATGAAATCGCTGGCCCGTTGCAGCCACATCGGTCCGAGCGTCATCGGCAGCAGGATTCCCGACAGCAACAGCACCGGCATCATCACCATGTTGATGACCGGCGCCATGACGTCTTCGCTCTTGGCAGTCAGAGCAAGCGCGTTCGACGCCGCGGCGCACGCTGCGCCGATCAGCAGCGTGATGGCGATGCCGACGATCGCGCCGCTGACGGATCCGCGCATGCCCATGGCGTAGCCGAGGAACACCAGGATCAGCGCCTGGACGAACAACTGCAGCACGTCGCGCATGAGCCGACCGGTCAGCAGTGCGGAGCGACTCGCGGGCGTCACACGTTCGGCCTCGACGACGCCTTCGCGCCACTCGCCGATCAGACTGAAACCGGCGAACAACGCGCCGAAGAACCCGAGCTGCACCAGAAGACCCGGCACCAGGAACGTGTAGGCGTTGTCGGCGCCCCCGGGGAACTGGTTGACGATGGGTTTGAGCAGTGGACCGAAGAGCACCAGATAGAGCACGGGTTGCAGCACCCCGATCAGCACCCAGGCCGGGTTGCGCAGATTCATCCGGATCTGTCGACGGAACACGATGGTGGAATCGCGGAGGAAGTTCATCGGATGGCTCCTTCGTTGTCGAGTTCTTCGAGTGCGGCGTCTTCGGTCCCGCTTTGCGCGTCGCGCAGCGAACGCCCGGTCATCGTCAGGAACACGTCGTCGAGCGTTGGTCGCAGCACCTCGATGCTGTCGAGCGCGATACCCGACGCGTCGAGTTCGCGGAGAAGTCCCGGTATCTCGCGCCCCGCGTGCCGGACACGTCCGCGGACGTGGCGGCCGTCGGTCTCCACGGAGTTGGCAATGCGTCGTAGACGATCCGCGGCTATGTCGACCTCGGCTGCCGTCTGGACCTCGAGGTCGACGAGGTCGCCCGACACCTGGTCTTTCAGGTTCTGAGCGGTGTCGGCCGCGACGATCTTGCCGTTGTCGATGATCAGGATGCGGTCGGAGAGTTCGTCGGCCTCGTCGAGGTAGTGCGTGGTGAGGAAGACCGTGGAGCCGCGCTCGGTGCGCAGCCTGCTGATGTGGTCCCAGAGGTTCGCCCGTGCCTGTGGGTCGAGGCCGGTGGTCGGTTCGTCGAGGAAGACCAGCGAGGGGTCGTGGATCAATCCCATCGCGATGTCGAGGCGACGCTTCTGACCGCCCGACATGTTCTTGGGCTGCCGCTCCCAGAGACCGTCGAGTTGCAGTCGGGAGAACAGTTCGTGCCCGCGCCGAGTGGCGTCGGCGTGTGAGAGTCCGTAGAGCATCCCGTGGTCGACCACCTCGTCACCCGCTCTGGCCTGGCTGAACGTTCCACCCGCCTGTGACACGTAGCCGATGCTGCGACGGACCATCACCGACTCGTTCACGACGTCGTATCCGTTGACGGTCGCGGTTCCGGCGGTTGGCCGCAGCAACGTCGTCAACATACGCAGCGTGGTGGTCTTCCCCGCGCCGTTGGGGCCGAGAAAACCGACCACCTCACCCTCGTGAATATCGAGGTCGACGCCGTCGACGGCTCGCACCTCGCGTTTGTTCTTGCCTCGCCCCGTCGTGAAGGTCTGCACCAGACCTCGCGCTTGGATCATCGTCGGTATCACAGCTCGTCCCCTCTCTGTGTGAACGTCGAGTGAGCCGCTCACGCATCGTGTTCAAATTTGAATATAAGCCATCTAGTCAAAGTTGACTAGATGCTTACTTCGTCGCAGAAGTAGTCGTCGAAAGGCCCCTGAAACCCGACGGCGTCGTCGTGACTGTCTGCGTGTACTGATCACCTACGCGTCGATGATTCATCGAAATGCGGACAACCCCTGCCCTCGATTCGAAATCTTTCTCGACGCATTACTGTCAGGTCATGGCTTCCACGCCACCCATCCCACCGACGACGCCGCTACTCCTGCTCGGCGTCGTCGGCATCTTCGGGCCGGTCAACGGCTATCAGATCCGCCGCGAACTGTTGTCGTGGCAGGTCGACAAGTGGGCCAACGTGAATCCGGGCTCGATCTACCACGCGCTCGGAAAGCTCAGCGACTCAGGCGATCTCACACGCCGCGAGGTCTCCGACGGCTCGCGCGAGGTCAGCGTCTACGAGATCACGGAGTCGGGTCGGGCCAGGCTGCACAGCATGATCGAGCGCGCGATGATCGGCGTCGACGTCTTCGACCGCAGCGCGTTCCAAGCGGCGTTCAATCTCCTGCCACTCCTCGGCGACGACCATGCGACGACGCTGCTGCAGCAGCGTTTGGTGACGCTGAGGGAGGTCATACGCGAATACAGCGCGGACACCGAACCCGGCGCCAACCCCTACGCTCCACCACATGCCATGGAGGGCGCTCGCCTGTGGTTGCGTCTCGCGCAGGCCGAGGCGGACTGGCTCACCGACGTCATCGCCGACGTGCACGAGGGGAAGCTGTCGTTCCTGGAGAACGCCGACTGGACGCCACCGCCCGACGATCCCGGGCACCAGATGACCGCAGACCGCACTGACTACAGGCGCATTCTCGAAGGTCAGCCCGGCCACGATGTCCCCTCCTCGCGCATCGGTACTTCCGAGTAGCTCCGCGATGTGAGACGGTCTATGTCGGGTCGCATAACGGAAGGAAGATCATGGCAGAGATCGCGGACACATCGGGCGTCAACAACATCGGCATGCTCGGCATCGGTGCGTACCGCCCCGAGCGCGTCGTCACCAACGACGAGATCTGCGAGCACATCGATTCCTCCGACGAGTGGATCTACACGCGGACCGGCATCAAAACCCGACGCTTCGCGCGCCGCGACGAGGACGTCGTGGAGATGGGCATCAAGGCCGGGCGCACGGCGATCGCCAATGCTCTGCTTTCCGGCTCCGACATCGACGCCGTCATCCTCGCGACCAACACCCATCTGCTCATGACGCCTGCAGGCGCGACGAAGGTTGCCACCGAACTCGGCGCGAACGGTGTTCCCGCGTTCGACGTCACCGTCGGCTGCGCCGGATTCGGTTACGGGATGGCACTCGCCGCCGACATGGTGCGCGGCGGAAGCGCGACGCATGTCCTCGTCATCGGCGCCGAGCAGTTGTCCGTGACCCTCGACATGACCGACCGCACCAACTGCTTCATCTTCGGCGACGGCGCCGGAGCCGTCGTCGTCGGACCCACCGAGGATCAGCAGCTCGGACCAGTGATCTGGGGTAGCGACGGCAGTCAGTACGACGCGATTCGTCAAGACATCGACTGGGTGACCTTCCTCGACGGCGACCGGGTGCAGCGGCCCTACGTGCGCCTGCAGGGCACCGCGGTATTCCGTTGGGCCGCTTTCGAAATGGGCAAGGTGGCACAGCGCGCGCTCGACGCCGCCAAGATCGGCGCCGAAGACCTCGACGTCTTCGTCCCCCATCAGGCCAACACCCGCATCAACGATCTGCTCGCGAAGACGCTGCATCTGCCCGAGGGCACCCCGGTGGCCAACGACATCGAATACACCGGCAACACGTCGGCGGCGTCGATCCCGCTGGCAATGGAGGATCTGCTCTCCACCGGCAAGGCCCAGCCGGGCGACACCGCCCTGCTGCTGGGCTACGGCGCGGGCCTCAGCTACGCCGCGCAGGTGGTCAAGATGCCGCCGGTCCCGTTCGAGTAGCGGCTGACCTGACCGTCGGGCAGCGTCGAGCGTTTTGCTCCGACGCTCGCCCGGCTAGTAGCCTCGTCTGGTGAGTTCTGACGCGCGTGAGCTGCGGCTCGAGGCCCAGCGTCGACGTACCTTCGCCATCATCTCCCACCCTGACGCGGGTAAGTCGACGATGACCGAGGCACTGGCGTTGCACGCGCACGTGATCAGCGAGGCGGGTGCCATCCACGGCAAGGCCGGCCGTAAATCGACGGTGTCGGACTGGATGGAGATGGAGAAGGCTCGCGGAATCTCCGTCAGTTCGACCGCTCTGCAGTTCAACTACGCCCTCGAGGGCACCGACGGCCCCGGCGCGGTCATCAACCTCGTCGACACCCCCGGCCACGCCGACTTCTCCGAGGACACCTACCGAGTGCTGACCGCGGTCGACGCCGCGGTCATGCTCATCGACGCCGCCAAGGGGCTCGAGCCCCAGACGCTCAAGCTGTTCCAGGTGTGTCGCCATCGAGGCATCCCGGTCATCACCGTCATCAACAAGTGGGACCGCCCCGGCCGCACCCCGTTGGAGCTCATCGACGAGATCAGCGAACGCATCGGCTTGATCCCCACCCCGCTGTTCCTGCCCGTCGGCATCGCGGGCGATTTCCGCGGACTCCTCGACCGCCGCACCGGCGAGTACATCCACTTCACCCGCACCGCCGGTGGAGCCAAGATCGCGCCGGAGGAACTGCTCGACCCCGACGCCGCTCTCGAGCGCGAGGGCGACGCCTGGATCGCGGCCGTGGAAGAGAGCGAACTGCTCTCCGAGATGGGCCAGGATCACGACGAGGAACTCTTCCTCGCAGGCCAGACGTCGCCGATGATCTTCGCCTCGGCGATGCTGAACTTCGGTGTCCGCCAATTGCTCGACGCGCTCGTCGAGCTCGCGCCCGCACCGTCGGGTCGCACCGGGATCGACGGGACCGAACGCGAGGTCACCGACCCGTTCAGCGCCGTCGTGTTCAAGGTCCAGGCAGGCATGGACTCCAGCCACCGCGACCGGTTGGCCTTCATGCGCATCGTGAGCGGCGAGTTCGAGCGCGGCATGGTCGTCACCCACGCGCAGACCGGAAAACCCTTCGCCACCAAGTACGCTCACACCGTCGTCGGCCGCGACCGCTCGACGGTCGACACCGCTTACCCCGGCGACGTCATCGGCCTCGTCAACGCGACGGCACTCGCACCGGGCGACACGCTCTACGACGGCCCGCGCATCCAGTACCCGCCCATCCCTTCCTTTGCGCCAGAACACTTTTCGACGCTCCGCGTCACCACCGCGGACAAGTACAAGCAGTTCCGCAAGGCCATGGATCAGCTCGACAGCGAAGGCGTTGTGCAGGTGTTGCGCAACGAGACCCGCGGAGACGCGTCACCCGTACTGGCCGCCGTCGGACCGATGCAGTTCGAGGTGGTCACCGCACGGATGAAGACGGAGTTCAACGTCGACACCGTGATCGAGCCACTCGGGTACAGCCTCGCCCGACGTACCGACGCCGACAGCGCGTCGGAACTCAACCGCCAGCGCGGCGTCGAGGTGTTCACGCGGACCGACGGCGCGATACTCGCACTCTTCAGCGACAAATGGCGACTGCAGTACATCGAGAAGGAACACGGCGACCTGACGCTCGAACCGCTTGTCGCAACGGCTGATTGACCAGGGCGGGCTGACGTGATCGGACGATCGACCGCACGCCACTCGAGCACGCTGCGGATCTGCGCACTGCTCGCGGTCGCTGCCGCACTCACATCGATCACCTCGGCGTGCGCCGACTCGACATCGGTGACGCGTGCGGCGCAGTCGTCATCAGCAACGCCAACCGTCTCCGCGCAACAGGATCCGGCACGCTGCGCCGAGAAGCCCCCGTCGGGGCCCATCGACCGGCAGGGCTCCGACCTGAGATTCACCCGGGGACACGTCCTGATCTCGCCGCGACAACTCACGGCATCGACGGGCCAGCCCGGCGTTGGCGGGCAGGTGGGCGTGGATGGACAGGTAGGGGCGGACGGGCAGGTAGTTGCACCCGTCAGCCCGACTGCGCAGCAAATGTCGCCTGCCCCAACATGTTACGAGTTCGGCCGCTGGGGCGAGCCGACGCCCGATGTCCCGCCCGACTCTCTGCTGTTCGTGTTCAAGGGCGACGGCACCGAGGGCGCACAGATCGAATTCCCGGTGGGCGCGCTGACCGGCGAACACCTACCGCCAACCGATGGTCCACGCCCGCCGGTTGGCCCCCTGACCACATCGATTACCGCCACCATCGGACTGTCGGAGAAGGGGACCTACAGGTCGTCGACGGCGTGCAGGCTGACGCTGACCGCGATGTCGTCGAAGCGGGCCGCAGGATCATTCGACTGCCCCGAAACGATTGTGTCCGAACAGAATCCGCTCGATCCGAACGACGATGTGCCCGTCGACGACGACAGCGCGGCGCCTGCTGCCGCACCGACACCGGGCGCTCAGCCCGAGCGCCCGACAAGCCTCACCGGATGGTTCGACCTGCAGCCGTGATCGGCTCAGTCCTCAACGATCGAGGCGACCACAGACTGATCGACGGCGTCGACGGTCGACGGCTCGAATGACGGGCTGCGATCCTTGTCGACGAGCATCGCCCGCACGCCCTCGGAGAAGTCATTGGTCTTCGTTATCGTTGTCGCCGCGTGCAATTCGCGGTCGAAGCACTCGTCGAGCGTCGAATCCCGGCCGGCGTCGAGGAGTGCTGCGGTCACCCACAGACTCGTCGGCGACGCACCTTCGAGGAGTTCGACCATCTCCGCGGCCCAGTCGTCACCTGCCGCGCCGCGCAACCCGCCGAGGATCGCGGCGACATTGTCGTCGCCGAAGTACTCGCCGATCTTGGCGATCGGGATATCGGAGACGGGCAATTCGCTTCTGCCACCGAGGATGTCGACGAGCGACTCGCCGGCGCGCAGCGCGTCTGCGACGGCTTCCAGCTCGGCCGCTGGCACGAAGTGAGTGGCAAGCCCCAGGTGTACGGCCTCGGCACCACGCACGCGCGAACCGGTGAGCCCCAACCACATTCCGACACCACGCGGCAGGCGAGGCAGAAAGTAGGTTGCGCCGATGTCGGGAAAGAATCCGATCGCGGTCTCGGGCATGGCCATCAGCGAGTTCTCGGTGACGACGCGAACCTCGCCGTGCACGCTGATCCCGAGTCCGCCACCCATCGCCACTCCGTCGATCAGCGCGACGTACGCTTTGGGATAGTGCGCGATCATCTGATCGAGTCGATACTCTGCGGCGAAGTAGTTTCGGATCTCGTCGTACTCACCAGCGACGGCATGCTCGCGGATCGCCCGGATGTCGCCGCCCGCGCAGAAAGCGCGATCGCTCGCGGAGGTCACCAACACCGTCTCGATCGAATCGTCGTCGCCCCAACGCCCGAGGACGTCGTGCATGTCGTCGATCATCGTCTGATCGAGCGCATTGAGTGCCTTGGGACGGTCGAGGATGATCTCACCGACGCCGTTGCCGACCTGAGTTCGGATGAAGGACATGCGTTTCACGGTAGCGCGTCGTCGAACACCGACTCCATCGGCTGGCGAACACAACTCTGTTGACAGGGGGTCGGTCGTCGGAGTTATGGTTGATTGGGTTCGCACGATGTGCGGCACCATTCTTCGATGAGCACAGGGGTGATCTGACAGACATGAACATCTGAGATTGGCATTCAGCGCGACCGCGTCGATCCGACGCCGTACGCACCCACCAATCTCTCGGAGTTGTTCATGTCCACACCGTCATCCGTCGATCTCGCACCGTCGATCACGCTCTCGGACGTCTCGTATAGCTGGCCGGACGGGACACCGGTATTCGACGAGCTCTCGTTCTCGGTTCCACGCGCCGTGTATTCGCTGGTCGGCGCCAACGGCGCAGGAAAGACGACGCTACTGCGGCTGATCGCGGGCCAGCTCGTACCGACATCGGGAAGTATCGCCACCACCGGCGAGGTCTCGCTCGTTCCCCAACACGCCTTCTCCGACACCTCGCTGACCATCGCGTCGGCGTTGGGGATCGAGCCGATCAGGGCCGCGATCAGCGCAATCGAAGCAGGCTCTGTCGACGGCGCACACTTCGATGCCGTCGGTGACGACTGGGACATCGAGGCGCGCGCGACCTCCGAACTGGCGGCGCTGGGGCTGCCCACCGACCTCGACAGGTCGGTCGGAACACTGTCCGGTGGCGAGGCGACGCTGCTCGCGATCGTGTCGCGGATCGTGCACTCGCCGGCGGTACTGCTGCTCGACGAGCCCACCAACAATCTCGACACCGATTCCCGGGCCAGGGTTTTCGAGCTGATCGACAGATTCGCGGGAACCGTACTCGTCGTCTCCCACGATCTCGAGCTCCTCGAACGCGTCGACGCCACACTCGAGCTGTATCACGGCGACGTGCGCGTGTTCGGTGGCCCCTATTCGTTCTATCGCGAGGTGGTCGAGTCTGAACAGGCGACGGCGCAGGCCGCAGTTGCCAACGCCGCCAACGATCTTCGCAAGCAGCGTCGGGAGATGGTGAACGCGCAGATCGCCCTCGACCGACGAGCACGGACCGCGGCCAAGGCCGAACGGGAGAAGCGTGTCCCCAAGATCATCGCGCATCTCCGACGCGACGCCGCCGAGAAGTCGGCCGGACGCTTCCGCAACGAGCACCGCGACGACGTGACCGCCGCCGCCGGACGGCTCGAGTCCGTCCGCGACGACGTGCGCTCCGATCGGGGCGCGCGGATCACCATGCCGGATGTGGCACTTGGCAGTTCGGCTCAGGTGATCGTCGACGATCGGCTACGAATGGACGGCCCAGAACGCGTTGCACTCACCGGACGCAACGGCTCCGGCAAGACCACCCTGATCGCCGACCTCATCGACAACGAGCGCATCGTCGTTCCTTACGCATATGTGCCGCAACAGATCTCGTTCGACGATCCGGCGCAGACCGTCGTCGAATTCGTCGGCAAGCGGCACCCAGAAGTCGACGGTCAGGATGTGCGAGCTCATCTCGCGCGATTCCTGTTCCGCGGCTCACGTGGCGATCGGCGCCTCGACGAACTCTCCGGCGGCGAACGGCTTCGCGTCGCGTTGGCGGATGCGCTACTCGTCGACCCCGATCCCAAGCTCCTCATCATGGACGAGCCGACCAACAACCTGGACATCGACACCGTCGAGGAGTTGGTCACGGCGCTACGGGACTGGTCGGGCGCGCTGCTGCTCGTCTCGCATGACGCGGGTTTCCGCGACGAGGTCGGAATCGACCGCGAGGTCACGCTCGGGTGAAAGTTGCGTGGGATCCACGGGGGCATTTTTGTACCTGTGGATCCCACGCAACTCTTTGTGGATACTGACTTTCGATGAGCACCGACAGCGCTGCCACCGACTTTCCCCCCACCACAGCACGCACACCGATCGTTCTGGTGCACGGATTGCGCGTGAGCGGACAGACCTTTCGACGCGTGGCCGGCTCGCTCGCCGACCGTGAGGTGGTGTGCCCCGACATGCCCGGCCACGGTTCACGCGCCGATGAGACGTTCACGTTGGACGGAGCCGTCGTCGCGGTGAGCGACGCGATCGACTCGGTCGGCGGCTCAGCGCTGGTCGTCGGTATGTCGATGGGCGGCTACGTCGCAATGGCGACGGCTGCGAGACATCCCGACCGCGTCGCAGGCCTCGGTGTGCTGTGTGCAACCGCGCAGCCGAGTGGCCTGCTCGCCGCGCCGTTTCGCCTCTTCGGCGCGGCGACCAGCGTCCTTCCGTCCGAAGCCGCCCAGGTCAGCAGGGTTCTGACGCGCATCGCCGTCGGCCGAGAGGTGTCCGACGACATGGAGGCAGGCGGCCTCGCGCTGCATTCGATCCGCGACGTCGTCGACGCGGTGCTCCACTTCGACGCCCTCGCCGCCCTCGCGGCCTATCCCGGACCGACGCTGTTCGCGAACGGCGCGTGGGACCAGTTCCGGCTGCACGAGAAGAGGTTCGTCGAGACCGCGGCCGACGGACACCTCGTCGTCGTACCGCGGGCCATGCACCTGTTCCCACTGATCCAGCCGGAATTCACCGCCGGGCTCATCGACGACTTCGCGGACACGGTCGACTCCGCTGACCGGGCCCCGCTCCACTGATCGAGCCCCCCGGCCCTAAATGTGTGTCGTATCGAAAGATGTGGCTGCTGCAGCACCCACATCCTTCAATTGGACACACATTTGGGGCCGGCTCCCCATCTCCGCCTAGCAGCACCGTCCCTGCGGGTTGCGGTCCTGGTCGGCGAAGCGTTGTCGCCAGTACTCGCGCTCGGTCAGTGGAGCCGACGCCCCGTGCTCCGATGCGTGGTGTGCGAGGTAGCGGTCGTAGTCTCGATCGCCCATGACGCTCTGCACGTACCAGCGCACCGAGGTCAGGGCGTGGGTGAGGCCGGTCTTCATGTCATCGCCTTCTAGTGTCCGCTACTCCGAGCTGAAATCCCGTGGGCGGCATCATATTCGTCCCATTCGCGCTGCACCGCCTTCTCGGCGCGTGTCGGGAACAGTCCGCGCGGCCCGAAGATCTTCGACGGAACGGGTTTCTCTTCGGTGGTGGGTAGTCCGCCCGCGCGCACGGCCTTGATGGCGACCCAGAGGCCCGCCGCGACGACGATCAACACGAGCACGGCGAAGATGATCGACAGTGTTCCCTGAATGAACGTGTTGCGGATGACCGCATCGATCTCCGAGATGCTCTTGGCGGTCTTGAACGTGGTCAGACCGTCGTCCTTGGCGTTCACGAATGCCCGGTGCTGCGCCCAGTAGCCGATGGCCGGATTCGACGAGAAGATCTTCTGCCACGACGCCGACATGGTGACGATGAGGTCCCATGCCAACGGCACACCGGGTATCCACGCCCACTTCCACTGGCGCCGCTTGATCAAGACCACCGTCACAACAGTCAGCGCGATAGCGGCAAGTAGCTGATTGGCGATGCCGAACAGCGGGAACAACGTGTTGATACCGCCGAGTGGATCGGTGACACCCATCAGCAGGATGGAACCCCAAGCGGCACAGACGATCAGCGTGCACACCCACGCTCCGGGGCGCCACGACGGATCTTTGAAACGACGAGCACCCGGCAGGTTGCCGATACCGTCGGACAGCATGAAGCGCGCCACGCGTGTCCCGGCGTCGACCGTGGTGAGGATGAAGAGCGCCTCGAACATGATCGCGAAGTGATACCAGAAGGCGCGCAACGATTCTCCGCCGAAACCACGCTGCAGCGTCTCTGACATTCCCATCGCGAGCGTCGGTGCACCGCCGGTCTTGGAGACGATCGACTTCTCCTCGACGCTCTGCGCGGCGTCGGCGAAATACTGTGCGTCGACCGGCTTTCCGCTGAGTCCGAGGCCGTTGACGTAGTCGGCAGCTCCCTGATTGGTTCCCTGAGTGAGCGCCTTCGGTGCGTTCATGCCGAAATAGAGGTGCTGATCGAGGATGCATGCGGTGATCAGCGCCATGATCGCGACGAAGGACTCGGTGAGCATGCCGCCGTAGCCGATGATCCGAGCCTGTCCCTCCTTGGCCAGCAGCTTGGGAGTGGTGCCCGACGCGATGAGCGAGTGGAAGCCCGAGAGCGCGCCACAGGCGATCGTGATGAACAGGAACGGGAACAGGGCACCCGCGAATGCCGGGCCGTTTCCGTTCCACGCGAACTCACTGACCGCGGGGGCTTTCATGACCGGCTGTACCACCAGGATGCCGATGGCCAGCAGCGCGATGGTGCCGACCTTCATGAACGTCGACAGGTAGTCGCGCGGAGCGAGCAGCAACCAGACCGGCAGCACGGCCGCCGCGATGCCGTAGATGATGATCGCCCAGCTGAGCACCACCGGCGAGAGGCTGAACCAGTCCTGCCCCCACGACGTCTCGGCGACGTACCCGCCGGCGACGATGGCCAACAGGAGCAGCACGACGCCGATCACCGACACCTCGCTGATCCGGCCCGGCCGGAGATATCGCAGGTAGACACCCATGAAGAGCGCGATCGGGATGGTCATCGCGATCGAGAAGACACCCCACGGACTCTCAGCCAGTGCGTTGACGACGACGAGCGCGAGCACCGCGATCAGAATGACCATGATGACTAGCACCGCCACGATCGCGGCCGTGCCGCCGACGGACCCGAGTTCGTCACGGGCCATCTGGCCGAGGCTGCGTCCTCGACGTCGAGTCGAGATCGCGAGCACGAGGTAGTCCTGCACACATCCGGCGACCACCGCGCCGATGATGATCCAGATCGTGCCCGGCAGGTAGCCCATCTGCGCGGCCAGCACCGGCCCGACGAGCGGCCCCGCACCGGCGATCGCCGCGAAGTGGTGACCGAACAGCACCCGACGGTCGGTCGGCATGTAATCGCGAGCGTTGTCGTACTCCTCGGCGGGAGTCGCGATGTCGTCGCGCGGCTTCACGACCTTCATCTCGATGAGCCGAGCGTAGAAGCGATACGCGACGACGTAGGTGCACAGCGCCGCGATGACGAACCACACCGCATTCACCGATTCGCCACGGACGAGGGCGATGACCACCCAGGCAATGGCACCGAGGAGGCCGATCACCGCGAAGATCGCCTTCTTCGCGGGTGTCATCGGACTCCGGTCGATCACCGCTACGGGTGGTCGGTCGGGATCGGTAGTCACGAACTCGACGTCGGGAAACTCGTCACGCGTCGACGTCGAAGATTCTGACACGGTTGTCATCGCTCACTGCCCTTCCTTGGAAGCTCGCACATGCCGCGGATCACTCTACTCACGGATATGTGATTCACACCGCATACCAAAAATGTGTGCGAGACAACCTAAAGTTCATTCTGTGCAACCTGATGGGCTTGATCTGAAGCGGTTCCTACGACGGCCGATCGTCGCGATCGCGCTCGTGATGCTGTGCACTGCGACCCTGCTGGCCGGCGGCGGATTCACGTCCTCGCGGGCCGGCGCGGATCCCGGCAGCACACCGGTGCGCTACTCGGGCGGTCCGTACGTGGCGCTGGGCGATTCACGCGCCTCGGGCAGCTTCTTCACTCCGACGCCCGGCTACTTCGGAGGATGCAAACGCTCGGCACTGAACTACCCGACCGTGGTCGCGGCGCTGACATTGCCGCGACGCTTCATCGACATCTCCTGCTCGGGCGCGTTGGCCGAACATCTCTACCGCGTCGGCCAGCAGACCAGCGGTGGGTACAAGCCGCCCCAGGTGTGGTCGGTCCCGTCGGATGCGCAGGTCGTCACCGTGAGCATCGGCGGAAACGACATGGCGTGGGGACGCATCGTCGGACCCTGCGGCACTTCGCCGTTCGGCGACAGACACTGCCGCTCCAACCGCGGGCTGGCACAGCTCGCCGTCAACCGCATCGCCGTCATGGAGAACGCGGTCACACCGGCGCTCGCCGCCATCCGCAGAAAAGCCCCCCACGCTCAGATCGTCGTCGTGGGTATCGGCGGTTTCATGGGTTCACACGGCTGCTGGCCGCTGGTACCGATCAGCGATCCAGACGTGCGGTGGCTTCACGGGGTTTTCGATCGGGCCAACAGTGCTCTCGCACGTGCCACCGCGAAGGTCGACGGACAGTTCGTCGACGTCAATCGTGCGTCGGCAGGCCATGATCCGTGCGGTCTCACGTCGTGGTACGAGTCGAGCCTGAGTAATCGCATCGCGTATCCCTATCACCTGAACAAGGCGGGGTCGATCGGTGTCGCGACACTTGTCAACGGCGCGATCCGCCGCTGATTGCACGGCATAACGCGAACTCTCGCAACCTTATTCGAGCTGCTCGGCGACTTCGAGCCACTCCATCTCGGCCGTCTCCTTCTCGTCGACGACGCCGCGCAACTCGGCGCCGAGCGTCACGAGACGGCCGGGATCGCTTGCCGCGTCGGCCAATTCGACGTGAAGCTTCGCCTCCCGCTCGTCCAGCTGCGCGATCCGCCGCTCGAGTCGGTTCATCGCCTTGCGCGCCTCGCGGTGCTGCGCAGCGCTCAACGCAGGCGCGGCGGGCTGCGGGGCGCCGGCCGTCACCGCCGACGTCTCCCCTGTCGACACCGTCGCCTTGTCCGCCACGCCCGACAGCACCGCAGAACGGTTGTCGCCGGAGCTGCTCGCCGTAATCTCCTTGCGCCGCTGCAGATATTGTTCGATCCCGCCGGGAAGATTGGTGAGCTTGCCGTCGCCGAACAGAGCCCACGTGCTGTCGGCGATGCGCTCGATGAGGTAGCGGTCGTGACTGATCACGACCATGGTTCCGGCCCAGTTGTCGAGCAGGTCCTCGAGTTGTTGCAGGGTGTCGATGTCGAGATCGTTGGTCGGCTCGTCGAGTAGCAGCACGTTGGGTTCGCCCATCAGGATGCGGGTCAACTGGAGTCGACGCCGCTCGCCGCCGGAGAGATCCCCGACTGGAGTGCGCTGGCGTGCCGGCGAGAAACCGAGTCGCTCGGCGAGCTGGCTGGCCGAGATCTCTTTGTCGCCCAGCGTGATTCGCGTTGCCACCGACTCCACGGCGTCGAGGACCCGCTGGTCGGGGTCGAGGTCGTCGAGTTCCTGTTTGAGCCAACCGATGCTGACGGTCAGTCCCTCGACCCGACGCCCTGGCTCGACGTCGACCTCACCGGCCAGCGCCCGCAGCAATGTGGTCTTACCCGAGCCGTTGACCCCGACGAGACCGACACGTTCGCCTGGCGCGAGTCGCCAGGTGAGGTCGTCGAGCAGGACCCGGCCCGGCGCGCCGTCGTCGCTCGGAGGTGTCTCGATGTGCGCGTCCTCGAGTTCGATCACGACGCGACCGAGTCTGCGTCGGGCAAATGCCGAGAGCGCCACCGAATCTCGCGGCGGCGGGACGTCGGCGATCAACTTCTCGGCCGCCTCGACCCGATACCGAGGTTTGGAGGTGCGCGCCTGCGGTCCGCGCCGCAGCCATGCCAACTCTTTGCGCGCAAGATTCTGGCGACGTTCCTCCGCGACGTCGGCCTGTCGTGCCCGCTCGGCGCGCGCGAAGATCCAGTCGTTGTAGCCGCCCTCGTACTCATCGACCTGACCGTCGTGCACCTCCCAGGTGCGCGTGGCGACGGTGTCGAGGAACCAGCGGTCGTGGGTGACGACGACGAGCGCGCCGCGTCGAGAAACGAGGTGCTCGGCAAGCCACTGCACGCCTTCGACGTCGAGGTGGTTGGTCGGCTCGTCGAGGATCAGCACGTCGGAGTCGGTGACCAGCGCGGCCGCGAGCGCGACCCGACGCCGCTGCCCGCCGGACAGTTCGTCGACGCGTCGATCGAGAAGGCCGTCGATACCGATTCCCGCGAGGACGCCGCGCACTCGCGCATCGCCTGCCCACTCGTGGACTTCCACATCGTCGCCGACGACGACGTCGGAAACTGTTGCGCCTGCGGGTAGTTCACCGCGCTGCGTGACGACCGCGACGTGGATGCCGCCGGTCTGCGAAATGCGCCCGGCGTCGGGTTCGGTGACGCCGCCGAGGATCTCGAGGAGCGTGGTCTTGCCGCCGCCGTTGAGTCCGACGACACCGATGCGCTGACCCTCGTGCACGCCGAGGCTCACCTCGTCGAGCAGCGGTTTGATCCCGTAGCTCTTACTGATGCGGTCGGCGTTGATCAGCGCGGTTGGATTGGCAGGTGACACCGGTCGAGGCTACCAATGCGCGCGGCGCTGGTCGGCGTGGCCGTCTGTGGCCCCGTGCCCTGCCGGCGGGCCTAATCGCGTCCGAACGCCTGCCCGATAGTGCGCATCTCGTCGTCAAGAGACTGTTCGACGACGCTCGTGTGATCTGCACGCGGGTGTGTGACGAACGAGACGTCGGCGCCCGCCGAGCGCAAGCGACGCACCAGTGAGGCCGAGAGTACGTATGGCACAGCAGGATCGAACAGGCCGTGGTCGATCCGGATCGGCACGTGCCAGTCGTTGGACGGAACCGATGTGTAGTCCGCGAGCGCGTCGGTGAATGCCTTGTCGGTGAAGGCGCGCGCCACGAGCGACCCCGGCGACACCGAGCGCAACGCATCGGAGAAGTCGCCGGAGCACTTCTGGTGTGCGAGTTCGAGGTACTTCTCCCCCGTATCGGTCAGATGATCGCGCACGTTCAGATCGGGGCGGGCGTGGTCGAGGCCCGCGAGGATGAACAACAGCAGCCCGCCGACGATGTTTCCCTTGCCGAGGCTCGGCACGTTGGGTGTGAACGCACTGAACACCGACTCGATCCCCGACGCGGGCGCAGCGGCGACAACCTCATGTAACCGCAGTTCAGGGGCATATGCGGCAGCCATGTGTCCGGCCCAGAGTGCGGCATGTCCGCCCTGCGAATGGCCCATCGACACCCAGTCGTTGCTCAGCCGGGATTCTTCCCATCGCGCCGCACGCAGCATGTCGAGAACGGAGTGCGCGGCGGCCCGACCACCGAGGTACTCCGTCTGCTCCGCCGTACCGAGGCCCGCGTAGTCGGTTGCGGTGACCGCATATCCCGCCTTCAGCGCGGCGATGACGGCGGCGTCGACTCCCGACCCCGTCTTGGTCTTCGACGGCGCGCAGGCGTCGCCGATTCCGGTGGTGCCGTGCGCCCACGAAACGATCTTCCACCCGCCGGGCGGTGGTGTGCCCTGCGGAATCCAGTAGATTCCCGACGACGGCGCGCTGCGTCCGGTCTGGTCGCGTGTGACGTATTCGACGCGCTCGGCCGCTGCGGCGCCTGGCGGGAGCTGTTCGGCGGGCACCCGCTCGCGCGTGATGATCGTCCCGCCGGGCACGAGATCGTCGGCGGCGGCCTGCGGTGCCAGCATCACGCTCGCCGAAGCCGACACGACCGCCGCGAGCAGTACACCGACACCACGCGCCAGACCGCGCCGCCCGTATCGCGTTCGCACAGCGGAGCGGCGTCGACGATCGCTTGGCTGGGCGTCACTCATCAACACGTCACTCATCGGTCACGCGTGCGCCGGGGACAGGTCCGCTCGCGGTGCGAACCGCGCGGGCGACACCTGCGCCCGACAGTTCGGCTGCGACGTTGACCGCCGACACGTCGTCGGCGCACAGGAACGCGCATGTGGGTCCAGAGCCCGAGACGATTCCGGCGAGCGCCCCGGCGTCGACCCCCGCACGCAGGGTTCGACGCAGCGTCGGCTGCAGACTCAGTGCGGCGCGCTGCAGATCGTTGTGCAGGTGGGAGGCGACAGCGTTGGCGTCGCCGGATGCCAACGCCGAGATCAGGGCGTCGGGGTGCGCGGTTTCCGGGTCGACGTCGCCCTCGGGGACATCGTGAGAACCGTTGTCCCGCAATCTATCCAGCTCGTGATAGACCGCTGGTGTCGACAGTCCGTCGAGTGCGAGGGCCAACACCCAGTGCAGATCTCCGCGGGCAAGGACGGGCACGAGTCGCTCGCCGCGGCCGGTACCGAGTGCCGTGCCGCCGCGCAACGAGAACGGGACGTCGCTGCCGAGGCCCGCGGCGAGCTCGACGAGTTCCGCGCGGTCGATGTCGAGCTTCCAGAGCGCTGCCAACGCGACGAGAGTTGCCGCGGCGTCGGCGCTGCCACCCGCCATGCCACCGGCTACCGGGATGCGTTTGACGATGTCGATCGAGACCGCGGGCTCCCTGCCGACGTACTCACCGAGAGCGATGGCCGCGCGTGCAGCAAGGTTGGTGTTGTCGACAGGAATGTCGGAGACATCGCGTGAGCCGGAACCCCTGCCGCTGTCCCTGGTCACAGACACACTCAGCGTTGTCGCCGGGGCAACGGAGACGTCGTCGTAGATCGAGAGCGCCTGGAACACGGTCACGAGATCGTGATAGCCGTCGGCACGCAACGGTCCGACGCCGAGGTGCAGGTTGACCTTCGCGGGCACCCGCACACGCACGGCGTCGGACACGACCGACAACGACGTAGGAGACACAATGTTCCAGCGTAATGGACTGCGGTCCGAGTGAAGGTCTGGGCGAGGAGCCGGGAGAGGTGCTGACGGCTCGACAGCCGGTGTGACGAATCGATGAGCGTAGCGTCGATGTCGAGGCGGATGTGTTGTCGAGGCGGGTGCGATCCGGTCCTGCGCCACATGCGTCGGTCTCATCGCCTTCCTCCGGGTCCAGCAAGCGGCCATCTCTCCTGCCAGAGTCTCGACGTTCGCGACCGATGGAGTTCACGACATGGCAATTCGATTCGGCTACACCTTGATGACCGAGCAGGCCGGGCCCCGACAACTCGTCCGGGACGCGGCCAGTGCCGAAGCCGCGGGCTTCGACTTCGAGGTATCCAGCGACCACTACTCTCCCTGGCTGTCGGCGCAGGGACACGCGCCTTACGCGTGGACAGTGCTCGGTGCCATCGCGCACGCGACCGAGCGCGTCGGGCTGATGACCTACGTGACATGTCCGACGATGCGCTACCACCCGGCCGTCGTCGCGCAGAAGGCCGCGACGCTGCAGATTCTCGCCGAAGGACGGTTCACGCTCGGCCTCGGCAGCGGCGAGAACCTCAACGAGCACGCTGTCGGAAAGGGGTGGCCGTCGGTCGGTGACCGGCAGGAGATGCTCGTGGAGGGCATCGAGATCATCGGAGCACTCCTCGACGGCGGACTGCTCGACTATCGCGGCGAGTTCTTTCAGGTCGATTCCGCGAAGCTGTGGGACGTCCCCGAGGACGGCGTGCCGATCGGTGTCGCAGTCGCAGGTGAGCGCGGCATCGGACAGTTCGCGCCGATCGCTGATCACCTCATCGCAGTACAGCCGGAGGCGTCGCTGATCTCGCTGTGGAACGAGGTCGACGACGCTCCGACGATCGGCACGGACGCACGCGCGATCGGCCAGATCCCGATCTGTTGGGATCCCGACGCAGGCGTCGCGAAAAAGCGCGCCCACGAACAGTTTCGGTGGTTCAGCGGCGGCTGGGACGTCAACGCCGACCTGCGCACCACTGCAGGATTCGCCGCGGCAACGAAGTACGTCACACCCGACGACGTCGCGGCGTCTATTCCGTGTGGACCCGACCTCGACGCGATAGTCGAGGCTGTGAGCGCTTACTGGAAAGCGGGCTTCACCGACGTCGCGCTCATCCAGATCGGCGCCGACTCGCAGCAGGCATTCTTCGACGAAGCCGCCGAGCCACTGCTCGCGAAGCTGCGGTCAGCTGCGGGGTGAGCGCCCAGTCGACGGTCTCGAGCGCCCGGTCGACGGTCTCGAGCGCCCAGTCGACGGTCCCGAGCGCCCAGTCGACAGTCCCTAGCGCCCAGTCGGCAGCTCAGGCGGGCTCGACGCCCGCGAGGCGCACGAAGTCGCCGACGTCGAGCTTCTCGCCGCGGATCTGTGGGTCGATGCCCGCCGCGCGGAGTCGTCGTTCGGCTTCGGCCGGCGATCCGGCCCAGGTGGCCAACGCCGACCGCATTGTCTTGCGGCGCTGCGCGAAGGCAGCGTCGATGACGGCGAAAACCTGTGCGCGGGTGGCTGATTCATCGACGTACGGGTCCGTCCGGGTGATGCGGACGAGACCCGACTCGACCTTGGGCTCCGGCCAGAAGACGTTACGTCCCACGGCACCTGCGCGGGCCACGTCTCCAAAATATCGTGCTTTGACGCTCGGCACACCGTAGACGCGGGAGCCGGGGCCTGCCGCGAGTCGGTCGGCAACCTCGGCCTGCACCATGACGAGAGCCGTTGCGATCGAGGGAATTTGGGTCATCAGGTGCAGCAGCACGGGCACCGCAACGTTGTACGGCAGGTTCGCGACGAGCGCGGTGGGGGTCACCGGCAGATCGTCGGCGGTCACGGCCAGTGCGTCGGCGGTGACGACGTCGAGTGCGTCGGCACGCTGGGGAGCGAACTCGTCGACGGTGTGCGGCAGCCGCTGAGCGAGTTTCGGGTCGATCTCGACGGCGACGACTTGTCCCGCGGTGCCCAGCAGCGCGAGCGTCAGTGAGCCCAGGCCTGGTCCGACCTCGAGGACGGTGTCGTCAGGCCCGACACCCGACGCCGCGACGATGCGTCGAACCGTGTTGGCGTCGTGGACGAAGTTCTGTCCGAGTGTTTTGGTCGGACGAACGTCGAGCTCCGCGGCGAGGCGTCGGATCTGTGCCGGGCCGAGCAGCCGCGGAGCGGGCGATTCCGCGTCGTCTGTCAGCGCAGGCCCAGACTCGACGAGCAGGCGGGCCAAGCGCCCCACCCCTGCGCTGCCTGGGTCTTCGAGGCAACCGCGATCTGTTCCTCACGCGTGGCGAGGTCGGCGCGCGGCGCGTACTCCTGGCCGCCCCAGCGATCCCAGGTGTTCTGGTCGAACTGGATGCCGCCAAAGAAGCCGTTGCCGTTGTTGATGGCCCAGTTTCCGGTCGACTCACACTGCGCGAGACGGTCCCAGACCGAACCCGACGGCACGTCGGGCGCGCCTTCCTTGGTGCCGATCTTGACGGTTGCGGCGATCGGAGCAGCGAGCTGGTCGGCGGAGAGCTTGTCGCGCTTGACGACCTTGCCGTTGACGATAGTGACGTTGTAGGTGACGTTTGCACGTCCCGGCTTGCCCGCCTTCACGACGACCTTCTTGTCGCGGATGAGGGTCGGATCGTCCTGCTTGATCTCCGGCGGGGCGACGTCTTCGAGCACGGTGTCCCGCTCGGTCCGGATACGGGTGACGTCGATGACCATGTTCGGCGCGACCTTGGTGTCCGCAGCCGGAGTGACCTTGTCCTCGTCGGACAGCGGCTTGCCGGTCGCGGTGAGAACGTCGGCGACGGTCGCAGCGGGCACGGTGGTGTTGAACCGCACTCCGCCGTCGACAACAGTGACGGCCTTGGGCAGAGTGACGTCGACGACGGCACCACTGACCGGGATGGCTCCGCCGGCCGAGAAGTTGGTCTGGTCTTCGCCGTGAGCGAGTCCCTTCTCGGCGAGAAGCTCGTCGACCTTGACCGCGGTGGTCTTCACCTGCTGCTTTTGACCCTCGACATCGAGGACGACGGTCTTGAGGCGCTTCATGGTGATCGTCGAGCCGTCGCCGAAGCCGGAATCTGCTCCTGGGCTGACCTGGTCGCCTTCGGCCGGGGTGTACCCCTGCGAGCGGAGCACCGAATCGACAGACATCGCCATGGTCGAGACCTTCATGGTGTGACCGTCGACGTCGAGCGTCACGTTCTTGTGCATCGCAACGCCCGCGACGCCACCGGCGGCGAGGGTGGCGAGCACGGCACCAACGGCCACGCGAGCGCGCATCGATTCTGAGTTGTGAATTCTCGCAAGTACAGACAAGGTCCAAGCATCCTGATCGGCGACAGAGTCAACCCACGTCAGGCGTCGCAGGAGCGAGTTGCAGAGGCTCTGTGGCCTCGAGATCGCTCCCGAAGAAAGACCGAATCATCCGATCAATCGACGCCCACCATCACGCGGGATCACAATACGATAACGAGACGGGGCGATTACCGCAAAGGTAGCTGGTAGGCGCGTCGCGCGTTCTCGCCGAGCGTCCTGGCCAACGAATCGGCGTCGACTCCACGCGTCCTGGCCAACGACCTCGCCGTGTACGGAAGACAGTACGACTGATTGGGTTGTCCCCGATAGGGATCCGGCGTCAGGAACGGAGCGTCGGTTTCGACGAGCAGCAACTCATCCGGCACAACGCGTGCGGCATCTCGTAGCGACACGGCATTGGCGAAGCTCACAGTGCCCGCGAAACTGAGGAAGTAGCCGCGTTCGACGCACTCTCGTGCAACGTTTTGGTCACCGGAGAAGCAATGCATGATCACGGTGTCGGGAGCGCCCTCATCAGCCAAAATGTCCAGCACATCGCGGTCGGCCTCGCGGTTGTGGATCATCAACGGCTTACCGATGCTCTTCGCGAGCCTGATGTGCCAGCGGAAGGCTTCGTGCTGGATCTCGGGCTTCGCACAGTCGTCGGACCGGGCGGGCCAATAGTAATCGAGACCGGTCTCGCCGACCGCCACCACCCTCGGATGCTGCGCCATCTGCTCCAGCTCACGCGAGGTCGCGTCATCGAGGTCGCCCGCGTGCATCGGGTGCAGCGCGACTGCCGCGTAGACCCGGTCATCCCAGTCCGCCGCCGATACGGCCCACCGAGCGTCGACCATGTCGTCGGCAACTGTGACAATCATCTCTACGCCGACACCTTCGGCATGGTCGACGATCGCACGAACGGTCTCCGGCGAACGCCCGCCGCACGCGGCGAGATGCGTGTGCGCGTCGATCAGCCCGTAGAGCGGCGTCGGGTCCGGCGGCGGCTCGCGGCGTCGACGCTTCTTTGCGGCCTTGGCGCTCTCGGTCGTCGATTCTCCAACCGGCTGCGCGCCGGCCGAAGTGTCTGCACCCTCCGTCATGGACTCGACTCTAGAAGGTGGCGGACGCGACCCCGCCAGAGAGCTGGCGAGCAGCGATCCAGAGAGCAGAAAGCAGCGATCAGAGATCGACGGTCCCGCTGATGACCGTCGTCGACTGCCCGCCGACCCAGATGTGCTCACCGTCGTCGTCGATGTGGACTCGTCCCGAACGCTGCACGGCGGTGCCCTGCGATGCCACATAGCTCGCACTCACGCGGCCGTTCGAACGCAGCCACACCGCGATCCCCGCGTTGAGACTGCCGGTGACGGGGTCTTCGCCGACGGCCTCGCCGCCCGCGAGACCGCGAACCTCGAACTCGACGTCCGGGTCGTCGGGGTGCCCGGACTCGTAGCGTCCGAGGAGGCCGACGTCGTGCGCCCCCAGTGCAGCGAGGTCGGGTCTCGCCGAGAGCACCCGTTCCGCGGAGTCGAGTTCGAGCACGAACCACGGCGGGCCGTTGTCGATCCATTCCGCGGCGCGGACGTGCTCACGTGAGAGTCCGAGGGACGGTAAAACCTCGTCGACGAGTGCGTCGTCGACCGGACCCGACCGGCGCAGCGGAGGCGCGGCGAAGGCGAGCCGATCGCCGTCACGACGAATCGTGACCAGTCCGACGCCGCACTCCTGAACGACGTTCGCACCGCGCGGCGATCCGCCAGCGGCGAGCCACGCGTGCGCCGACCCGAGCGTCGGGTGTCCCGCGAAAGGGAGTTCGCCACCGGGAGTGAAGATGCGCAGTCGATAGTCGGCGGCGGGGTCGGTCGGAGACTGGATGAACGTCGTCTCGGAAAGATTAGTCCAGCGAGCAAATGCCGCCATATCATCGTCGGATATCCCGTCTCCATCGACCACGACGGCAACGGGGTTGCCGCGCAACGGTTTCGAACTGAACACGTCGACCTGGGCGAAACGTCGGGACTGCTGCACTGAAGACATGAACCCATGCTCGCCGCCGCGACCGAGGGTTGTCCAGCGATTTGCGAAGACGGATCTCGCACCGCCGGGCACCGGCGCGACGCGCCTGGCTCGACGTGTGGTCTGTGCGCATACCGCGCCGTGAACCCCCCAGGCGGGTAGCGTGTCGGACGTGTTGGGTTTGCCAGAACAGATCTCGGTCGCCCTATTCGACCTCGACGGTGTTCTCACGAGTACCGCCGTCCTACATCGCGTTGCGTGGAAAGCCGCCTTCGACGACTTCCTACGTGACCGCGACGGCGACGACTTCGTGCCGTTCACCGAACAGGACTACCTCGACTACGTCGACGGTCGTCCACGGGAGGACGGTGTGCGCGCGTTCTTGTCGTCACGCGGCATCGACGATGTCGATGAGGCGACGACCGAGCGAATCGGCTCGGAGAAGAACGCGAAGTTCCTGGACAAACTCTCCAGTGACGGCGTGAATCCCTATCCCGGGTCGGTGCGTTATCTGCAGGCCGCCCAGGAAGCCGGGCTACGCATCGCAGTGGTGACATCGTCGAAGAACGGAGAGGCCGTACTCGACGCTGCAGGACTGTCGAAGTACGTGGAAGTGCGTGTCGACGGACAGGAAACGGCCGCACGTGGACTGCGCGGGAAACCCGCGCCCGACTCATTTCTCTTGGGGGCAGAATTGATGGGCGTCGAACCGACGGCAGCAGCCGTCTTCGAGGACGCGATCTCAGGTGTACAAGCAGGCGTGGCAGGCCACTTCGGCTACGTCGTCGGTATCGACCGAGTCGGCGGCACCCAGGCTGAGGCGATGCGCACCACGGGCGCCGACATCGTCGTCAACGATCTAGACGAGCTGATCCCCGCATGAGCCGCACCACAGAACAGACCACCGGATTCGACATCGATCCGTGGCAGTTGCACTGGCGCGGAGTCGATCTCGAGAAGCTCGGTCGAAACGAGACGCTGTTCGCCCTGTCCAACGGCCACATCGGACTACGTGGGAGCTTCGAAGAGGGTGAGCCGGTCGACCATCCCGGCACCTACCTCAACGGCTTCTATGAACTGCGGGATCTGCCGTACGCCGAAAGCGGCTACGGTTACCCCGAATCCGGCCAGACCGTCGTCAATGTGACCGACGGCAAGATCATTCGCCTCCTCGTCGAGGACGAGCCGATGGATCTCCGGTACGGCCGCACCGAAGAACACTCGCAGACACTCGATTTCCGTACCGGAACGCTGCGTCGCAACACTCTCTGGACCTCGCCGACCGGCCGCACGGTGCGCATCAAGTCCGAGCGGCTGGTGTCGTTCACCAAACGCACCATCGCCGCGATCCACTACGAAGTGGAGCCCGTCGGCGAAGACATGAAGATCGTGCTGCAGTCCGATCTGCTCGCCAACGAGCCGGTTCCGGTGCCGGGTAACGATCCCCGGCTCGCCGCAGCACTCGAGTCGCCACTGGTCTCCGACCTCGCGACGTGCCGCAACTACTGGGGCATCCTGGTGCACCACACCAAACAGTCCGGGTTGCACATGGCGGCCGGCATGGATCATCAGATCGACTTCCCCGGCGCGGCAGACAGTTTCATCCGTGCCGACGACGATCTGGCCCGGCTGACCATCGCGGCGAACGTTCCGGAAGGAACGTCGTTGAAGATGACCAAGTACATCGGATACGGGTGGTCGGCGCGACGGTCGGTTCCCGCGCTTCGTGCGCAGGTCGACGCCGCACTCGCCATGGCAATGGAGACCGGCTGGGAATCGTTGAAGGCCATGCAGACCGCCTACATGGACGACTTCTGGCGCGACGCCGACATCGAACTCGACGGCGATCCCGAGGTTCAGCAGGCGGTGCGCTTCGCGCTCTTCCACGTGCTGCAGGCCGGTGCGCGCGGACAGTCACGCGCAATCCCGGCCAAGGGACTCACCGGACCGGGATACGACGGCCACACCTTCTGGGACACCGAGAGTTTCATCCTGCCCATGCTCACCTACACCGTCCCGGCGGCAGCAGGTGAGGAATTGCGTTGGCGCCATTCGACGATGGACAAGGCGAAGTCACGCGCAGCAGAACTCGGACAGCGCGGCGCCATGTTCCCGTGGCGCTCGATCAATGGTGACGAGTGTTCGGGCTACTGGCCTGCCGGTACCGCGGGTGTGCACGTCAGCGCCGACATCGCCAACGCGACCGCACGCTACATGCGCGCCACCGAGGACGAACAGTTCGAAACCGAGTGCGGCGTCGAGCTTCTCGTCGAGATCGCCCGCCTCTTCGCCGGTCTCGGGCACCACGACGTCAACGGACACTTCCGGCTCGACGGTGTGACCGGACCCGACGAGTACACCGCCGTCGTCAACAACAACGTGTTCACGAATCTCGCTGCGCAACTTGCACTTCGCGACGGCGTGGCCTGGGTCCATCGCCGGCCCGATCTCGCGCAGAAGTACGGCGTGACGAATGCTGAAGCGGCGCACTGGGAATCGTGCGCCGACGACATGACGATCCCGTACGACGACGCGTTGGGAGTCCACCAGCAGTGCGAGGCGTTCACTTTGCTCGGCGCGTGGGATTTCGCGGCGTCGGTCGGCAAATACCCACTGCTGCTGAACTATCCGTACTACGACCTGTATCGCAAACAGGTGGTCAAGCAAGCCGACCTCGTGTTCGCGATGTACATGTTCGGCCGGGCGTTCACCGAGGAACAGAAGCTCCGCAACTTCGACTACTACTATCCGCTCACCGTTCGCGACTCCTCGCTGTCGGCGTGCTGTGAGGCCGTGACGGCTGCCGAAGTGGGCTATCTCGACCTCAGCTACGACCTCCTCGCCGAATCGGTCTTCACCGATCTCCACGACCTACACAGCAACGTCAGCAGTGGTCTGCACATCGCCGCGCTCGCGGGTGCGTGGATGGACTGCGTCGCGGGATTCGGCGGCATGCGTGACTTCGGTGGCCACATCACGTTTGCGCCCCGGCTCCCACCGCGACTGACCTACATGTCTTTCCGTATGACGGTGCGGGATTCGAAGATCGTCGTCGCCGTCGACAAGAAGACCGCGACGTACCGCTTGCTCTCCGGTCCGAAGATCGACCTCGCGCACCACGGTGAGAAGTTCACGCTTACCGCGGAGCACCCGGTGACGCGCGACATCGCGGAGATCGAACATCGTGAGCCGCCGAAGGCGCCGGTGGGCTGCGAGCCGTATCACCGAGACTGATTCCCGGGTGGCCGAGTCCGACGCCTCAGTGCGTCGGCTTGGCCTCCGGGTCGGCCTTGATGTTGCGGGCGATGCGCGTCCGCAGTTCTCTCAGAACGTCTTTCGACGCCTCCGCCCACGGCATGAGGATCGGGAAGACGTGAAACATACCGCGACCCTCGTATCCGTACACGCCGACACCGTTGGCCTCGAGTTTCCCGACGAAGTCGCGGATGCCGTCGCGGAACATCTCGTACTCGCCCCAGCAGACGAACGTCGGGGGAAACCAGTCGGGACTCGGTTCGGCGTAGACGATCGACACCCTGACGTCGTTGGGCTGCACGCCGTGCAGGTAGGGAGTGACCGGGATGCTCCACGGCAGGATGTCGTACTTGGCGTTCTCGGTCACCGAGGCGTTGTCGAGGTCGAGGTCGATCTCGGGCGAGAACAGCGCGAGCGCCGCCGGCCGAGGCATGCCCTGGTTGTGTAGATAGCTGATCAACGACGTCGCGAGACCACCACCGCCGGAATCTCCCGCCACCATCAGGTGATCGGCGTCGATCCCCCGGTCGAGTAGGCCCTGGTAGACGTCGGCGGCGTCGAGAACTCCTGCAGGGAAGGGGAATTCGGGTGCCATACGGTAGTCCGGGATGAAGATCTCGAAACCGGTGATCCGAACCAGCGCTGCGGCGAATGCCGAGTACATGATCGGCGTCGTACCGATATATCCGCCACCGTGCAGGTACAGGACAGTTGCCCCGATGGATTCCTTGGTTTCGTCGTCGTCGACGAATTCGTCGCTGCTGGCCTTGGCACGGCACCAGATTCCCGACACGCCGTTGATCTCGTCTTCGGAGATGTCGACCTTGCCGGCGAGTTCGATGACCGGCGGCAAGACGACATTGCAGATATCGTCGAGCGCCTTCTCCATCGAACGGAACTCCTCGATGGGCAATCCCATCGAATACCCCATGAACGCGCGAATGGTGTTCCTGGTGACGGACTGGCCGACGTTGTCGAGGAATCCGGCAGGCCCCTTCCACGGTTTTGAGAAGGGCACTCGCGCGAGACCGTTCAGCAGACTCTCGCCGAGGCCAACCATCGTCAACGCCGCGACGGGCTTGGATGCGGTCTCCACCTCGGGTCGATCAGCCATCACCATGCGGTCAGAATACGGGACGTGTCACTTCGATCGGCCTCGATGAACGCACGGTCGGCTGTCTCGAGCGCCCAGTCGGCACGATCTGGCGCACAGTCGGCGTTCAGGAGCGCACAGTCGGCCGCCTCGAGCGCCCAGTCGGCCGTCCCCGAGCGCGCGGTCGACGCGGGGCGCTCGGGCGTCGGGCGACCAAGTATCCTGGCAGGCACTATGCCCACTGATCTGACCAGCACCGACACGCGTACATCACACGGCGCCGGGCGCCCGTACTACATCACGACGGCCATCGCCTACCCCAACGGCGCACCGCACATCGGGCACGCCTACGAGTACATCTCGGCCGACGCACTCGCCCGGTTCAAGCGTCTCGACGGATTCGACGTCCGATTCCTCACCGGAACCGACGTGCACGGGCAGAAGATGCAGCAGACCGCCGAGAAAGAGGGCATCCCGACGGCGGAGTTGGCCAAGCGCAACTCCGATCGCTTCCAGGCTCTCCAAGACCGCCTCGGCTCCAGCTACGAGCGCTTCATCCGAACCTCCGACGACGACCACAAGCGCGCGTCGGAAGTCATCTGGAAGCGCATGGCCGACACGGGCGACATCTACCTCGACACCTATTCGGGCTGGTACGACGTCCGTGACGAGACCTTCTACGCCGAGACCGACACCACGGTCAACGACGCGGGCGAGCGCGTGGCCTCCGACAACGGGCATGTCCTGACCTGGACCGAAGAGCAGACCTACTTCTTCCGACTCTCGGCGTATCAGGATCGACTGCTCGAACTGTACGAATCGCACCCGGAGTTCATCGGACCAGATGTCCGACGCAACGAGGTGGTCAGCTTCGTCAAGGGGGGCCTGACCGACCTGTCGGTCTCGCGCACCACGTTCGACTGGGGTGTTCCGGTGCCCGGGCATCCCGATCACGTCATGTACGTGTGGGTCGACGCGCTGACCAACTACCTCACCGGCGTCGGCTTCCCCGACGACGCCGCCACGTTCGAGCGGTACTGGCCCGCCGATCTGCATGTGATCGGCAAGGACATCATCCGCTTCCACTGCGTCTACTGGCCGGCGTTTCTGATGAGCGCGGGAATCGAACTACCCAGGCGGGTCTTCGCGCACGGCTTCTTGTTCAACAAGGGCGAGAAGATGAGCAAGTCGCTCGGCAACGTCGTCGATCCGGAGAGCCTCCTCGACGAGTTCGGTCTCGACCAACTCCGCTACTTCCTGCTGCGCGAGGTGCCCTACGGCCAGGACGGCTCGTACTCCGCCGAGAGCATGACCGCACGCGTCAACGCCGACCTCGCCAACGAGTTCGGCAATCTCGCGCAGCGCACGCTGTCGATGATCGGCAAGTACTTCGACGGTGCGGTCCCGACCCCCGGCGCCTACACCGACGCCGACTCCGAGATCCTCGGCGCCACAAGCACACTGCTGCCGCGCGTACGCGACAACTTCGACGTGCAGGCGATCCATCTTGGACTCGAGGCACTGTGGTCGGTGCTGGCGCAGACCAATCGGTACATCTCGGCACAGGAACCGTGGAAGCTCGCGAAGACCGATCTCGACCGGACGGGCACCGTGCTCTACGTGTGCGCAGAGGTGGTGCGCGTAGTCGCACTGCTGGCGCAGCCGGTCATGCCGACGTCGTGCAACGCGCTGCTCGACCTACTGGCTGTCGGCGACGATCGAGAGTTCACAACCGTCGACGACCGCCTCACGCCCGGAACCCAATTGCCCAAGCCCACAGTGATTTTCCCGCGCCGCGACGCGTGAGCCGGTGTGCGGTGACGCGTTGACCCCGACCGCGACGGACCTGCTACGCACGCTGCAGGTGGCGACCGCGCGTCGCGGATCACCGCCTCCCGCAGCCCTTGTGGGCGACTGGTGGGACGCCGACGCGGTCATCGCGCCGTCGATCGAGGTACGCCCAGGTCTTGCACCACCCGATCGTCCCGACCGATTCTGGTTGGGATACTTGGGTTTTCCGGTGCGCGGCGTCGAATCAGCATTGCCGACGATCGCCGGCGGTGAGACCGACCACCTCCTCGTACTCAAAGACGGGCGCTGGCAGCACGTCAGCGCCTCCGGCACCGGGCCGCCCGACTGGGTGCGCGAGGTATTAGCCGATGCCGCAACGGAAGTCGACGACTCGACCCGAGGGTGGTCGACCCGGTGGGAACCGCCAGACCCTCGACCACACCTGGCAGCGATCGAACACTGTCTCGAGGCCATCAGCGCTGGCGAGATCTATCAGGCATGCCTGTGTACCCGATTCACCGGAACGCTCACCGGATCTGCGTGCGGGTTCTTCGCAGATCTCGTGTCGCGCACCCGACCCGCCAAATCTGCTTTCCTACAGGGTGATTGGGGCGCAGTGGCGAGCTTTTCCCCCGAGACCTTCCTGTCCCGACGTGGCGAGCGTGTGTGGTCGGCGCCCATCAAGGGCACGATCGCCGCGGGCGACGACCCGACGGTGCTCGCGGCGTCGTCGAAGGACATCGCCGAGAACATCATGATCGTCGACCTCGTACGCAACGACCTCGGTCGTGTGGCATGCACCGGGTCTGTGCGCGTCGAGAGGTTGCTCGAGGTCGTCGGCGCGCCGGGCGTGTGGCACCTCGTCTCGCGGGTCGGGGCACAACTGCCGCCGGAGATCGGCAACGTGGCGTTACTCGATGCCACCTTCCCTCCGGCTTCGGTCACCGGAACTCCAAAACTCAGGGCAATGCAACTGCTGGCCGACTGGGAGCGCGACCCACGCGGGGTGTACTGCGGGGCAGTCGGATTGGCAGGTCCAGGAGGCTTGCTCGACCTCAACGTCGCGATCCGGACAGTCGAGATCGCACCCGACGGCTCGATGGCGCTGGGCGTCGGTGGCGGCATCACCGCCGATTCGGATCCGCATCGTGAATGGCAGGAATGCCTCGACAAAGCCGCAAGTGTGGTCAACGCGCGACCGAGTGTGCTCGGCTAACGTTATCGATATGAATTGGGCCGCGACCGTCCAGCAGGCCGCCGAGATCACCACCGACCTCGCCGACATCCGAGCCTCGATCATCAGTGAATCACTCGGCGCTGACGCGGTCGGCTCCACACACACTGCGCACCGCTATCCGGACAACTACACGCCGCCGACATCAGTTCTCGAATCGTGGCTGCGCGCCCGCGCCCGCGGACACCAACGCGACACTCATCAACCCGAACTGGTCAATGCCGACGAACTCGACCGTCGCCGTGAACAGAGTTCGCTTCGGCACGCGTCGACGGCAGCCCGGGCGATCGTCGAGGCAAGCGCCGACGAATCCGAGCTCGTCTTCGGGATGTTCGACGCAGACGGCGTGATGCTGTGGGGACAAGCCGATTCCCGACTCCGCGACGCGGCGCACGGGTTGCACATCACCGAGGGTGCGCGCTGGGATGAAGAATCGGCCGCAACGACCGTGGTGGGACAGGTACTCGCCGACCCCAGACCGCAGCGCGTCTACCCCGCCGAGCACTACGCGAAGGCACTGGGCGACTGGTACTGCACGGGAGCTCCCGTCCTCGATCGGGTCACCGGCGACGTCGCCGGGGTGATTGCCTTCGGAGGGCAGATGAATGCCGTCCAGCCCGCGACGCTCATGCTCGCCGCGTCGGTCGCCGAGTTCTGCGCACGCGACGTCTCTGACGAGCACCAGCGCAGATTGAGCCGACTGCGTGAGACCGGCCGAACCACGTTGTCCGCCTTCAAGACCGCGCTCCTCGTCGACGACGATGGTCTCGTCGCCGACAGCCGCGGAGTGATCGCCCCGACCCGGATAGCCCCACCGGGCGACGGTGAGATGCGCTTCGTGGCCGGGCTGGGCGTGTGCATCGCGGAGCGCGTCGACGGCGGCTGGGTGGTACGTCCGTCAGGGCCGGCCGGTCCGATCCTCATCGAGCTCGATCTCCGTGGCGAACCGTCGATTCACGTCACCGACGGCCCCGACCACATCACCATTGTCGTCACGCGGCGTCACGCGCAGATCCTGCTACTGCTCTCCGACGCCGGGCGCGCAGGCCTCACCTCTGCGCAGTTGAGCAAGTTTCTGTTCGGCGACACGACCCACGAGGTGTCTGTCCGGTCCGAGATGTCGCGCCTACGACGCGTCGTCGGCGCCCTGGTGTCGAGTCGGCCGTACCGCCTTGCCACCGACGTGACGCTGACCGTCGTCCCCGACTGAGTGGGCCGTCGGCGGGTATCCGCAGCTTGGGTCGTCAGTCCGCTTCCGACCGCGCAGCCAGGACCGCCTCGTAGATGTCGCGCCGCGATACGCCCGTGCCCTCGGTGACCTGCGCGCAGGCCTCCTTGAGTCGTAGACCTCCCGCGACGAGCCGTTCGGCCTGCTCGACGAGGTCGTCGACCGCGGGTACCCGACGTTCCCCCGGTGCCACGACGACGGTGATCTCGCCGCGGACACCCTCGGCCGCCCACTGCGCGAGATCGGCGAGCTGGCCCCGGCGGATCTCCTCGTAGGTCTTCGTCAGTTCCCGACACACGGCCGCCTCGCGATCGGGTCCGAGGACGTCGACGGCGTCCGCGAGGGTGTCGGCCAGGCGATGGGGCGAATCGAAGAAGACCACGGTGCGCGGTTCGTCGACGAGCTGGGCCAGCCAGTCGAGCCGTGCCTGGTGCTTGCGTGGCGCGAACCCCTCGAAGCAGAAGCGATCCGACGGCAGGCCCGATACCGCCAGCGCGGTGGTCACGGCCGACGGTCCGGGCAGTGCCGTCACCCGCAGACCCGCTGCCGCACATGCTGCGACGATCTTGTGCCCGGGATCGCTGACCGAGGGCATGCCCGCATCGGTGACCAACAGCACTGTTCTTCCGGCGCGGATCGCATCGAGGAGTGCCGGGGTGCGCGCAGCCTCGACCTGGTCGTAGTAGCTGACGATGTTCCCGGTGATGGTGACGTCGAGCGCCTGGGCCAGCGCCTTGGTGCGGCGGGTGTCCTCGGCGGCCACGATGTCGGCGGTCGCGAGGGCGTGCCGCAGCCGCGACGACGCGTCGTCGACCTGGCCCATCGGGGTCGCGGCCAGGACGAGTCGACCGTTGCCCGTGTCGGTGTCGGACGCGTCCGGAGCGGGAATCATGCGAATCACTGTACGAGCGGGACATTACGATGGTCCGGGTGACCATCGTCGACGGACCCATCGCTGCGCCCGCCGCCGATCCGACGCCCGCCCGCGGACGCCTGCTCAAGGTGGCCGCGCTGCGTTCGACGCGGGTCCGACCCGACCCCGAAATCGAGGTGCCGCTCTTCGGCGCACCCGACCGAACGCGGGGCCTGATCGTCGGTCTGATCATCACCCTGGTGGCCACCGCCACCCGCTTCTGGGGGCTGAACCACCCGACAGACCAGGGCACACCGGTCTTCGATGAGAAGCACTACGTTCCGCAGGGCTGGCAGGTGCTGACCGGCGGCAACTGGATCGAGGACAATCCGGCCTACGGACTCGTCGTGCATCCACCGGCCGGTAAGTGGCTGTTGGCCGTCGGCGAGTGGATGTTCGGATACAGTCCGCTCGGTTGGCGGGTCATGTCCGCGGTCGCGGGCGTCGCGATCGTGGTGATGATCTACCGGGTCGTGCGTCGAATGGCACGGTCCACACTCATCGGAGCGATCGCCGCGGTATTCGCGATCTGCGACGGCGTGCTGTTCGTGCAGTCACGCATGGGCATGCTCGACATCTTCCAGTGCCTGTTCGTGGTCGCGGCATTCACCGCGGTCACCTGTGACCGCGACCAGGTACGCGAGCGGATGTTCAACGCCTACCTCGACGGCCGCATCAACGACTCACAGTTCGGACCTCGCCTGGGTTTCCGGTGGTACCGCTTCACCGCGGGGGTGATGCTCGGACTGACGTGTGCGACGAAGTGGTCGGGCATCTACTACATCATTTTCTTCGGCCTGCTGGTGATCGGATTCGACGTCGCGGCACGCAAGGCGTATCACGTTCGACGCCCCTGGGCGGGCGCGCTGGTTCGTGACGCCGTACCCGGCGTCGCGAGCCTCGTCGTGATGCCGATCGCCATCTACTTCGCGAGCTTTGTCCCGTGGTTCACGAGCGAGACGTCGGTGTACCGCTACCAGGTCGGCAACACGATCGGGACCGACGGACCGTACGCGTGGGTGCCCGGCGCGTGGCGATCGCTCTTGTACTACGAGGCCGGGGTGCTCAAGTTCCACGCCGGTCTGACGAACTCGGCCGGTAACCACCACCCCTGGGAGTCCAAGCCGTGGACGTGGCCCATGAGCCTGCGCCCCATGCTGTACGCACTGGAGAACGGACCCGACCAATGTGGCGGTGGCCAATGCGTCCGCGCCCAGATGCTGATCGGGTCACCGGCAATGTGGTGGCTGGCGCTTCCGATGCTGCTCTGGGGGTTGTGGGCGTTCCTGATCCGACGCGACTGGCGCTACGCCGCGGTGATCGTCGGATACGGCGCGGGCTTTCTGCCGTGGTTCGCCGAACTCGACCGCCAGATGTACTTCTTCTACGCGACGGTCCTGGCACCGTTCCTCGTGATGGGCTTGGCCCTGTGTTGTGGCGACATACTGCGAGCGACCAGATCGTCGCCGACCAGACCCCGGCCGGAACGGCAGGTTCTCGGCATCATCGTCGTCGCGATCTACATCGGGCTGGTCGTCGCGAACTTCGCCTGGCTGTGGCCGATCCTGACCGCCAGTCCCATCTCGCCCGAGGAATGGCACCAACAGATCTGGCTGCCGAGCTGGGGCTGACGCGCGGGCGGGGTGGTTTCGACAGGCTCAACCAGCGGTGAGGCGCTCAACCAGCGGGGGCCGCTCAACCAGCGGTGGTGCGCTCAGCCAGCGGGATGCTCGTCGCCGCCGACGGCCCGCGTGACCAGGTCGATGATCGTGGCGTCGTCGACTCCCATCGCACGCAGTGCGGCGACGTGGTCGACGGTGGCGCGCTGGGCGTCGTCGAGCGTCGTGTTCGATCCGGCTTTGATGAATGTTCCGCGTCGGCCCCTGGTCTCGATGATCCCGGCGGCCTCGAGTTCGCGATAGCTCTTCGCGACCGTGTTGGGGGCGAGGTCGAGGTCGGCGGCCAGTGCGCGCACCGTCGGAAGTCGTTCTCCGACAAGCAGTTGGCCCCGCGTGACGAGGTCGATGACGCCGAGGCGCACCTGTTCGAAGGGTGCGCGATCGGAGTCGTGGTCGATGGCGAGCCGTGCGGCGAGGTCCATCGTCGACCTCAGAGCGGGTCCCGCGACAGCGGACACGACATGCACCGTGGACCGCCACGGCCGGAGCCGAGTTCGCGGCCCTCGATCTCGATCACCTCGATACCCGAGTCGACGAGTCTGCGGTTGGTCTCGACGTTGCGGTTGTAGGAGACCACGACGCCCGGTTCGACAGCGAGAGTGTTGTTGCCGTCGTCCCACTGCTCGCGCTCGGCGGTGACCGGGTCGAGGCCGGTGTCGATGACACGGAGTTTGCCGATGCCCATCGCGTCCGCGGCCGCCTCCACGAACGGGCGCGGCCCGCTCACATCGACGTCGCCGTCGCCTAGGTCGCGCAACGTGAATGCCGACATGCTGTCGCGGATGTTCGGATACATCACGACGGCATCGGCGTCGACCATGGTGCAGACCGTGTCGAGGTGCATGAATGCGCGCTGTTGCTCGATCGGAACCGCCAGAGCGGTGTGGGCCAATCCGTCGGCGAACAGGCTGCGCGCCAAGGCTTCTGCGCCGGCGGGAGTGGTGCGTTCACCGACTCCCACGGCGACGACTCCCGGCGCCAGCAGCAGCACGTCGCCTCCTTCGACGGGTGCGACCTGCGATTCGTACGCGCGTCGCGCACCCGTGAACAGCGGGTGGTGCGCGTAGATCAGATCGGTCAGTGAGGTCTCTCGCACGCGGGCGGGCAGAGCGAGCGAGGTGATCGCGAAGCGCGGCCCGATCCAGAACGAACTGTCGCGGGTGAACAGCAGATTGGGTAGCGGCGCTATGGCGAACTCCGGCCCGACGTGCATGCGACGCACCAGCGACGCCGACTCCGCCGCCGGGGTCAACGGCAACTCGTCGAAGGTCATCCCAGCGGTCAACACGTCGGCGAGTTCCGGTGCGGGCAGGCCGCGCAGGTACCCTGCCAGTTCTTCGGCAAGGTGGGGTCCGAGCAATCGGGAGTTCACTGCTGCTGCGATTCCCTGGATTCGCGCGGCGCCGCTGTGGTCGAGCGTCTCGGTGAGTAGATCGCCGAGGAGAAAGACGTCGACGCCGCGCGCGGTGAGTGCGGCCGCGAACTCGTCGTGCTCCTCTTGAGCGCGGGCGACCCAGGGCAAACCGTCGAACAGCAGTTGGTCGCTGTTGCGCGGGGTGAGGCGCAGCAGTTCGTCGCCGGGGCGGTGCAGCATCACCGCGCGTAGTCGGCCGACCTCCGTGTTGGAGCCGAGTGTGTAGTCACCGCTGGCAGTCGACGCAGGCATGGATCAAATCTAGTCGCCGAGTGCCGCGCATGCTCGACGCCGAGCGTCAGGGTGCGTCGGGATCGGACTGCTGCGTCGGATGCAGTCGCGGGGCGGCACCGACAACCTCGGGAGCCGACTCGCGGGCGAACAGCCACGCGACGAACGCAACGGCTGCCACCGCTCCGGTCAGCACGAATGCCGGGCCGAATCCGACAGCTCCAGCAACGAACCCGACGATCAGTGGACCGGTGACCGCACCGAGATCCGACGACATGCTGTAGGCCGCGAGCGCCGAACCACCCTGCCGTCTGGCGCCGAGAACGTCGGCGAGCGCGGCCTGATGAGTCGGGGCGAACAATCCCGATCCGACACCGGCGAACAGCGAGAGCACCAGCGCGAAGACGATATTCGGCGAAAACCCGAGCAGGGCTGTCGAGATCGCCATGATGGCGAGGCCGGGAAGCATCACCGGTCGGCGACCGAGCCTGTCGGACATCCTTCCCGCGACGAGGATCGCGGCGACGTTACCGGCAGCGTAGACGGCGAGGACCACACCGGTCATGGCGGCCGACTCGTCGAGTCCCTCGGTGATGAACAGCGGCACCACCGCGACGCGCACGCCCATCGACGCCCAACCCTGCGTGAAGTTCGACGCGATGATCGCGCGGTAGGCGCTGTCGTGCAATGCGGTTCGCAGCGACATCGCACCTCGTTGCGGAACGTCGGAGACCTCGGGCGCCGCGGTGTCGCGCAGTTGTGTTGCGACGACCGCCGACGCGATCAACAGTGCGACGGCGTACACGACGAAGGGCATACGCAATCCGAACCCGACCAGCGCGCTGCCGATCAGTGGGCCGGTGATGTTGCCGATCAGGAAGCCCGCGGAGAAGAACCCAGAGACCTTGCCGCGGATCTCGTTGGGCGACAACCTGATCAGCAGCGCCATCGCCGACACCGTGAACATCGTCGAACCGATACCACCAGCACCACGGAACAGCAGAAGCTGAATGTAGTTCTGCGCGAACGCACATGCCAATGTGCTCGCCGCGACGATCAACAGACCTGTCAGATAGATGCGTCGTTCGCCGAGGACCGTCACCAGGCGTCCGGTGGCGGGCGCGAAGACCAGTCGCATCACCGCGAACGCCGACACCACTGCCGACACAGCGGTGTAGCCGACGTCGAAACTGCGCGCGAAGGTCGGGAGCGCGGGCGCGATCAGACCGAAGCCGAGCGCGATGACCACGTTGGCAGCCAGCAGCACCCAGATCCCGCGAGGAATCTGCTTCACTCAGATCACGGCTCCTCCGGAAGCTTGTCGAGCGCTTCGGCGGTCAGCGCGCGACCCAGCTCGATCATCTCCGTGGCCTTGTGAAAATCCAACGTGCGCACGGCTTTACGTGGCACCCGAATCAGAATGTCCGGCGGGTATCCCGCGATCTGGTAGCGCGTCAGCGCAATCGACATGATGTCTAGAGAGCGCAGCAGGATCTCAATTCTGCCCATCGGAGCCGCTTTGGCACCGTCGTCGACCTCGCTCGCCGTTGACAGCGTCTCGACGTCGTCGGATCCGTCCGACCCGGCGGGCGCGTCCTCCTCGGGAGCGTCGTGGCTCCCGGAATCGTCGGCCTCGACGCCGAACCGTTCGCGCACCGAGCGCACCCAGTCGTTTTCCAACAACGGGGTGATGTTGCGGCGGATCACGCCCTTGGTCTTGGGTGCTCGACTCGCGCCGTGTTCCGCGCCCTCGTCGGCGTCGAGCACCACGCCGATCGTCACGTCGCTGCTGACCGCCGACGTCGGGGCGACAGGCAGTGGGTCGAGGATGCCGCCGTCTGCGAGGAGTCGACCGTCAACCTCATGGGGCCGGATCACTCCCGGGATCGCGATCGACGCCCGGATGGCGTCGACGAGACTGCCCTTCTGGAACCACACCGGTCGACCCGCGGCGAGGTCGGTGGCGACCGCGGTGAACGGGATCTCGAGGTCTTCGATCACGGTGTCGCCAAGGATCTCCCGGACACGCGCCAGGATGCGCTCGGCGCCGATCATCCCGCCCGGCTTGGACAGCGAGACGTCGAGCAAACGCATCACGTCGAGCTGCGACAAACCGCTGATCCAGTCGACGTAGTCGTCGAGACGCCCGGCACAGTAGAGCCCGCCGACCAGCGCACCCATCGATGATCCGGCGACGCTGACGATCTCGTACCCGCGTGCGTCGAGTTCGGTGACGACGCCGATGTGTGCGTAACCGCGAGCTCCCCCGCTACCCAGAGCGAGGGCCACGCGAGACGGTCGGGCCATGATGCTCAGCCTAACGATGACGTCCGACGCCGCACGCGTCAGTCGATCGGAAGCCGCCTCGGACCCGGACCCTGCCGGTTCAACTCATCGCCAGGGTTGAGCAGGTGGCACGCACCCAACGAGAGGCAACCGCATCCGACGCACGAACCGATCATGTCGCGCATCGTCTCGAGCAGGTCGATGCGGTGATTGATGTCGGCGATCCACCGCTGCGACGCCGCCTCCCACATCGCCCGCGACGGCGACTCGTGATCGCCGAGCTCGGTGAACACCTCCCCGATCACCGCAAGCGGTATCCCCGCAGCCTGCGAGGCGCGGATGAAGGCGACCCGCCGCAGCATCGCGCGGTGGTAGCGCCGCTGATTGCCCGACGTGCGCCGCGAGAAGATCAGCCCCTGGTCTTCGTAGAACCGCACGGCCGACGGCGCGATGCCCGCGCGCTGCGCCAGCTCACCGACGGACAATTCGATCTTCTTCAGGCCCATACAACGACAATAGGCGACTTCAAGTTCACTTGAAGTCGCCTTGCCCGCTGATCGAGCTAGTGTCGCGTGTCGTTAATTAGTTTATGGTTCGTGGTTTGAGAGAATTGGCTATGGCGAATTCTGCGGCCCCGGC
>NZ_LZTE01000089.1:0-85750 GCF_001665925.1 Gordonia sp. 852002-50816_SCH5313054-c | reverse complement strand
TATGCGATCGTCGGCAGCGTCAGATGTGTATAAGAGACACGCTCCAGGACGATCGAGACGGCGACGCGACCGTCGGTGGGTGGCGGCATCCGCAGGCGGTAGTTGCCCGACACGTCGTTGAAGGGCGAGACGTAGAACTCCTTGTCGACTTCTGCGCGCCCGTGGTCGTCGAGTTCGACGACGTAGCAATGCCGGCCGCCGTAGGTGTTGTGGACCTCGGCGACCGCGTACGCGAGTGAACCATCGGCGCGATAGCACCAGTACACGCTCAGCGGGTTGAAGACGTAGCCCGCGACGCGCGGTGACGTCAGAGCGACGACCTTTCCGTCTGGAGGGCGTTTGCCGACGCTGAGGAGGTGGGCGTTCAGGCGATCGCGCAGGGTCTGGCCGTCGACCATCGGTTCGGGGAAGTGGTCGGCTCCGCGGAACTGAGCGAAGGGTCGCAGCGGGGCGGAAAGTGTTGGCAGGCTGTCGATATCGACGAGCCAGGAGACACTGCGGTATGTGAAGGCGTGCCGCACCGGCGATAGCCGGGTATGGGTGATGCGACTATGCACCAGTTGGGCGTTCCCGGTCATGCCGACTCCCGCTCGTCGTCGACCGTGGTCTGCCGCGCGAAATCCCACGCGACACCGAGACGCTCCGCGGCGCGTGCTCCGGAGAGCGCGCCGTCCTCGTGGAAACCCCACCCGTGGTAGGCGCCCGCGAAGACGATCGCGTCGGTGTTGATATCCGGTAGCAGTGCCTGTGCGGCAACCGATTCCGTGGTGTATATGGGGTGCTCGTATGTCATCTCGGCGATGACGGTCGACGCATCGACGAGGTCGGTGCGGCCCAGTGTCACCAGCATGCGGGGATGCTCGGGATTCAGGCGCATGAGCCGGGTGAGGTCGTAGGTGACCGCGACCTGCGAGTCGTCTACTGCCCCCGACGCGTCGCCGTGGATCTGGTAGTTCCACGATGCCCACGCGCGACGTGCCCGTGGCATAAGTGAGATATCAGAGTGCAGCACAGCAGGTTTCGGTGCGTACTCCATGGCGGAGAGAACTCGACGCTGCTGCGGGGTCGGGGCGTCGAGCAGTCGGAGAGCCTGGTGAGGATGGGTGGCGACGACGACCGCGTCGAAGTTCTGTGTTCCGGATGAGATGGCGAGTTCGACTGTGCCGTCGGAGTTCTCGGAGATGTGCCGGACCGGGGTGCTCAGGTTGACTGCGCCGCCGCGGCTTCGGACACCGTCGGCGACGGCTTGGACATACGTGTCCGACCCGCCGTCGACGGTGCGCCACGTCGGCGACCCGAACACCGACAGCATGCCGTGGTGATCGAGGAAGGTGAAGAGGTAGCGCGCAGGGTAGCGGCTCGCGGTTGCCGCGTCGCACGACCACACAGCGGCGACGAGCGGCAGCATGAAGTGTTCGCGGAAGTACGGGGAGAAGTTCTCGCGGTCGAGGAAGTCGTCGAGCGGCTCGTCGGAGTCGGGGGTGTCGAGAAGTGCGCGCGCCGCCCGGTGGAATCGGGTCACCTCGCCGAGCATGCGCAGATAGCGGCCTCGCGTGGCGTTGCGCGGGGTGGGGAACAACCCGGAGAAGCCGAGGGCGCCCGCATACTCGAGGCCGGTCACCGTCGAGCTGACCGACATGGACATGTCGGTGTCCTTGGTTGCCACGCCCAGCTCGGCGAAGAGGCGCAGCAGCGTCGGGTAGGTGCGGTCGTTGTGGACGATGAAACCGGAATCGACGCCGACGACACTTCCGTCGGGCATGGGCACCGAGTGCGTGTGGGCGTGGCCGCCGAGGCGATCGTCGGCTTCGAATAGCGTCACCCGGCTGCTTCCGGAGAGCACGTGCGCAGCGGTCAATCCCGCGACCCCGCTGCCGACCACGGCGACGTTGGAGGGCGGGGCGGATCGCTGGCGGATACTCATGCCCGGTGTTCGGATCCGGTCACGGGAGTGGATGGGTCGAATCGAACGGAGTGTCTCGTCTGCGTCGATTCACGGGTCAGGCTGCTCGCGTCGCGCCCATGATCGGGTCGTTGCGCACCGCATCACTGGGCACGATCCGCGCGCCGAGAGGCACGAGTGAGATCGGGATCATCTTGAAGCTGGCGATGCCGAGCGGTATGCCAATGATCGTCAGACACATCGCGATTCCGGTCGTGAGGTGCCCGATTGCCAGCCACCAACCTGCGACGATGATCCAGATCACATTCCCGATCACCGACCACGCTCCCGACTGGGGATCGCGGACCACTGTCCGACCGAACGGCCACAGTGCGTAGTTGGCCATCCGGAACGACGCGATACCGAAGGGGATCGTGATGATCAGGATGCAGCAGATGATGCCCGCGATGACGTAGCCGAGCGCCATCCAGAAACCACAGAGAACCAACCAGATGATGTTCAGCAACGTTTTCATCTGTCCATTGTCGCCCTTCGACGACGCCGAGCGCGAGGATTACTGCTGAAGTTCGAGGTTTCGCCCGGGGATGGCTGCGAGTAGTTCACGCGTGTAGTCCGAGGTCGGGTTCTCGTACACGTCGTCGACGGTGCCCTCGTCGACGACCTTGCCCTTGCGCATGACGAGCACGCGGTCGGCGATCTGACGGACGACGGCCAGGTCGTGTGTGATGAACAGGTACGTCAGGTCGAGTTCGTGCTGCAGGTCGTCGAGGAGGGTCAGGATCTGCTCCTGCACCAGGACGTCGAGGGCGGACACCGCCTCGTCACAGACGACGACCTCGGGGTTCAGCGCAAGCGCACGTGCGATCGCGACCCGCTGACGCTGCCCGCCGGAGAGCTCGTTGGGGAACCGCTGCATCACCGATGACGGGAGTGCGACGAGGTCGAGAAGTTCGCGAACGCGTGCGATGCGGGAAGCCTTGTCGCCGATGTTGTGCACGACGAGCGGCTCGGAGATCGCGCGGTAGATCGAGTACATCGGATCGAGCGAGCCGTACGGGTTCTGGAAGACCGGCTGCACGCGGCGTCGAAAAGACTTGGCTTGCGCACCCTTCAGGGATGTCACGTCGCTGCCGTCGAAATGGACTGTGCCCGAGGTTGGTTCGAGGAGTCCGAGCACCATGCGCGCGACGGTCGACTTGCCGGAGCCTGATTCGCCGACGACTGCCGTGGTGGTGCCGCGGTTGAGCGTGAAGCTGACGTCGTCGACCGCGCGGAACGGCGTGGCCTTGCGGAACGGGACCGAGCCGCGGATGGGGAAGTCCTTCACGAGATTCGCCGCGACGACGACCTCGGTGGGGGTGGTCTCGACTCGGCTGCTCGCTTCGCTCGCGGCCGGCTCGACCAGCGGGTTGGGCTCGGCCTGCGCTGGGGTGGTCTCGACTCGGCTGCTCGGTTCGCTCGCGGCCGGCTCGACCAGCGGCTGGGAGGCCGGCTCGACCAGCGGGTTGGAGGCCGGCTCGGCCTGCGGGGTGGGCTCGGCCTGCGGGGCGGCGGGCTTGTGGCGGTCGGCGCGGCGGGACGAGAGCGACGGCGCGGCGTCGACGAGTCGCTTGGTGTACTCGTGATGTGGGTTGGTCAGGATCTCCTGCGCCGGGCCGGATTCGACGATGCGGCCGCGGTACATGACCACCAGGTGGCTGGCGCGCTCGGCGGCGAGGCCGAGGTCGTGGGTGATCAGCAGCACGGCGGTGCCGAGTTCGTCGGTGAGCGTGGCGAGGTGGTCGAGGATCTCGCGCTGCACCGTGACGTCGAGTGCCGACGTCGGTTCGTCGGCGATGAGCAGCTTGGGCTTTCCGGCGAGACCGATCGCGATGAGCGCGCGCTGTTTCATGCCGCCGGAGAACTCGTGCGGATACTGCGCCGCACGCTTCTCGGGATCGCGCAGGCCTGCCTGCCGGAGCACCTCGACGGCACGCGTGCGGGCCTCGCCGCGCTTGGCCGCTCCGTTGGCGACGAGCGTCTCGCGGACCTGGAATCCGACGCGCCACACCGGGTCGAGGTTGGTGTTGGGGTCCTGTGGCACAAGACCGATCCCGCTGCCGCGTACCTTCTCGAACTCACGTCGTGACGCCTGTGCGAGGTCTTTGCCGTCGAACAGGATCTTTCCGCCGGTCACCGTGCCGTTGCCGGGAAGCAGTCCGAGGACCGCCGCGGCGGTGGTCGACTTACCCGAGCCGGATTCGCCGACGATGGCGACGGTCTGGCCGGGATAGACCGTGAGTCCGACGCCGCGTACCGCGGGTACGTCGCGCCCGCGTGAGCGGAAATCGACTCGTAGGTCAGAGATTTCGAGCAGCGGTGCCGGTACAGCGGTCTCGTTGTCGGAGGTCAGCTCGGAGTTCGTTGTGTCCGTTGTCATCAGCGGGTCCTCGCCTTCGGGTCGAGTGCGTCGCGCAGCACGTCGCCGAGCATCATGAACACGAGGACCGTGATGGCAAGTGCGGCAGCGGGATAGAACAAGATGGGCTGACCTTCGCGCAGCAACTGCTGGCCCGCGGCGATGTCGATGCCCCAGGAGACGGCGGTCGACGGCAGGCCGATGCCCAGGTACGACAGCGTCGCCTCGGTGACGATGAAGACGCCGAGCGAGATCGTCGAGATGACGATGACCGGACCGAGCGAGTTCGGCAGCACGTGGGTGAACAGGGTGCGGAACCGCGACGAGCCCAGCGAGCGCGACGCGTCGACGAACTCTTCGTTGCGCGCCGAGATCGCGGAAGACCGTGCGATACGGGCGATTTGGGGCCAACTGAAGATCGCGAGGACCAGCACCACCGTGTAGACGGTGCGCGCCGAGATCATCTGCATGGTGACCACGGCCGCCAGGATCAGCGGGATGGCGAAGAAGATGTCGGCCAGTCGGGAGATCAACGAATCGAGCCAGCCGCCGTAGAAGCCCGCGAAGATGCCGAGGAATCCACCGACGAGCACCACCGCGAGCGTCGTCAGGATTCCGACGAGAACGGAGTCGCGCGCACCGTAGATCACACGCGCGTAGATGTCGTGGCCCTGCAGGTCGGTGCCGAACCAGTGCGCGGAACTCGGTGAGAGCAGCGAGTCCTCGAGGTTTGCGTACCGCGGATCCTGGTGTGCGAACAGGCCGGGGAACGCGACGATCAGCAGGATGAGGACGAGCAGGATCATCGAGACGATGAACACCGGCTTGGTGCGGATCTCCTGCCACGCCGACTTCCAGAAGCCTGCCGGATCGACGTCGTCGACGAACTCGTCGACCTTGAGCAACTCGACGTCTTCGGCGTCGGCGACGAAGCGGTCCTGGCCGGGAAAGAAGCTGGGGTACGCGTTCAGAGCTGCGTCGGTGTGTGGGGTCTCAGGCATAGCGAATCCTCGGATCGAGTGCGGCATAAAGCAAGTCGACGACGATATTGCAGACGAGGTAGATCAGCACGAGCACCGTGACGAAGGAGACGACGGTCGGGGCCTCGCCACGGATGACCGCTTGATAGATCGTTCCGCCGACGCCGGGGATGTTGAAGATGCCCTCGGTGACGACGGCTCCGCCCATCAGCACGCCGACGTCGGTGCCGATGAACGTGACGACCGGAATCAGCGAGTTGCGCAGGACGTGCACGGTGATCACGCGGGGTCGTCGAAGACCCTTGGCCGACGCGGTGCGTACGTAATCGGCGGTCAGATTGTCGGCGACCTCCGACCGCGTGAGTCGCACGATGTAGGCGAATGAGACTGCGCCGAGCACGAATCCGGGAAGGATGAGGTGGTAGAAGTCGAGGTTTCCGCCGACCGTGACCGGGAACAGATGCCACTTCACACCGAGCAGATACTGCGCGACGAAGCCGAGCACGAAGATCGGGATCGCGATGATGATGAGAGTGACGATCAGGATCGCGGTGTCGTACCAGCGCCCCTTGTTCAGGCCGGAGATCACACCGAACACCACGCCACCGATCGTTTCGACGACCAGCGCGATCAGGGTCAGGTTGACCGTCACCGGGAACGCGCGCTTCATGACGTCGAACACCGGTTGCCCGGAGAACGAGGTGCCGAAGTCGAGGTGGAAAACTCCGCCGATGTAGTTGAAGTACTGCACATAGAACGGTTGGTCGAGGTGATACTGCGCGCGTAGTTGCTCAATCAGGGCCGGGGACATGGGTTTTCCGCCACCGAGAGCCGCGATGGGATCGGCCGGGACGAGAAAGACCATGGCGTAGATGAGGAACGTGGCGCCGAAGAAGACGATCACCATCTGTCCCAGACGGATGAGGAGATATCTGGTCACCGGGTCACTCCTTCGCTTCCTTGGTGATGTTCGGGTAGTCGGGCAAGCCGTTCCAGGCCAACTGCGCGGTGACCTCCGACGCCGAGCCTCCGGCGCCGATGTAGTCCCACAGCGGAATGTTCGGCAGATCCTTGAGCAGGGTTTCCTGTGCGACGTTGGTGAGCCGGTAGGACTCGTCGTCGGTGCGTGCACGCTGCGCGGCGGTCAGCTGCGCGTCGAACTCGGGCGAGACATACTGTGCGTCATTGGAACCGGCTCCCGAAACGAAGATCGGCGCGAGGAACTCCAGCATGGAGGGATAGTCGCCCTGCCAGCCCGTCCTCGCGGCGGTCTTGATCGCCTTGCTCGTGATCGCCGAGCGGATCTGCTTGAACGTCGGCTGCGGCGCGCCGTGGGAGTCGATACCGAGGGTGTTCTTGATCTGATTGCAGACCGCGTCGACCCAGACCTGGTGATCGCCGTCAGAGTTGTAGGCGATTTGGAAGGAGCCGCTCCACGGCGAGATGGCGTTGGCCTCCTGCCACAGCTGCTTGGCCTTCGCGGGGTTGTAGTCGAGGACGTCGCTGCCCGGGATATCGCCGTTCCATCCAGGTAGGGAGCGTGCCGTGAAATCTCTCGACGGCGTGCGGGCACCACGGAAGACCACCTTGGTGACCTCCGGACGATTGATGGCCATCGAGAGCGCCGCACGACGCAGTTGCCCTTCACGCCCGGCCGAGAAGTGTGGCAGGTAGTAGGCGATCGAGATCTGTTGGTTGGACGCCGTCGGTATGGTCAGTGCGTGCTTGCCGAGCGCCTTCTTGTAGGAGTTGAGCGCACTGACCGGCACCGTGTCCGTGACATCGAGATTGCCGGAAGTGAGGTCGGTGTAGGCGGTGTCGAGGCTGGAGTAGAGGACGAAGTCGATCCCGCCGTTGCGCGGCTTATCGGGACCCTTGTAGTCGTCGTTGCGAACCACATTGATCTGGACGTTGTGGCGCCACGCGTCGGGTCCTGCCATCTTGTAGGCGCCGTTGCCGATGGGGTGTTCGCCGAATTCCTTTGCGCCCTCGGTGAAGAAGACGTCGGGGAGCGGCTTGAACGGTGTGAAGCCAAGGCCCAGTTTGAAGTCGATGTTGGGCTGCGTCAGGCGAACGGTGAAGGTGTGGTCGTCGACAACCTTCAGGCCCGACATCTGATCGGCGGTCGAATCCTCGCCTGCGACTGCCTCGTATCCGTCGATCGGCTCGAAAAAGCTCTGCTGCAGTTGGGCGTTCTTCGTCGCAGCGCCGAAATTCCATGCGCGAACGTAGTTTTCGGCCTTGACGGGTGTTCCGTCGGTGAACTTCCAATCCTTCTTGAGATGGATTGTGTAGTTCTGGTTGTCCGTGGTGTCGACGGACTCGGCGTTCGCCAGTGAGGGTTTGCCGTCGGCGTCGTATGAGTACAACCCGGTGAACAGCGCATCCACTACGCGGCCGCCGCCGTTTTCGGCGGTGTTCGTCGTGATGAGTCCGTTCTGCGGCTCGGTGCCGTTGACACTGATGATGGCATTCGGACCGGTCGTATTGACCGTCCGCGCGCCGTCCATGCTGCAGCCCGTGGCGACCATTGCGGTCGCCGAGGCGAGTGCGAACAGGACTGGCGCGATCTGCCGGCGTGGACGATGTCGGCGTCGCAAACGAGCCTCCCCCGGATCATTGTTTTGTAGACATTCCTACTGACCTTACGACCAAAAAAGTTAGACCTGCTCACGAAAAAGGACTAATCGGACAGTGAACTTTCTCCGGCCCTGCTCGCAGCGGGGAAGATCGCTACGCTTGTGTCGTGAAAACCAGCTCGTACGAGCAGACCCGGGTCGTTCTGTGGTCGGTTGTCACCACGCTTGTCCTGATCGTGCGCTTTCTGGCGGTCTTGTTGACCGTCGTCTGTGTGATCGCGTGGGCGATCGCGATGGTTCGCGACTCGTGGAACAACATGTTCTTCGTTCCCGCGATCGTGTCGGCGGTCTCGCTCCTCGTCAGCACGTATCTGTACAGCTATTTGCGGGCGCGGTACCCGCGTCGCAACGGCCGTCTGCTGTAGTCGAGGCCGCTTCGCCGCTGATCTTGTTGCTGAGATCACACTCTCCACGGCACAATTGGGTGAACGTCGGGTGTCGATCAGCCTCGACGGGATACTTGGAGGGCGCATGACAGACGCTGCTGCGGTGTCCTCGACGATCCGCCGGGCCTACGAGGAGTTCCTGGCGAGCGGCGCGGTCCCCGAGACAGTGCGGTCCGTCGTCGGCGATTCGTGGGCGCGTTCGTTGCAGCGTGGCATCGACCCGGCGGCCGGTGCTGCCGAAGCGCAGGCGATGAGCGACGAAGAGTTCGTGCGGTATCGCGAGGCGCATCCCATCACCGCGGTGCGCCCCGTCGTGCAATCTCTGATGCTCGACGACATCGCCGACTCGGGTGTTGTGTTGGCACTGACCGACAACGTCGGTCGGCTCCTCTGGGTGGAGGGCGAGGCGTCTGCGCGGGATCGGGCCAGCCATATCAACTTCGTCGAGGGCTCGGTGTGGAGCGAGGAGGTCGTCGGCACCAATGCTCCCGGGCTTGCGTTGGCGACCGGCCGGGGTGTGCAAGTGGTTGGGCCCGAACACTTCTCGAGTCCCGTTCAGGAGTGGAGTTGCGCGGCAGCGCCGGTCCACGACCCCGCGACAGGGCACGTCATCGGCGTGATCGACGTGACCGGTGGCCGCGAGGTTGCTGCTCCCTTCGCCCTGTCGGCGGTCCGTTCCGTGGTGGCGGTCGTCGAGCGTGAACTGAAGGCGCGGGCCGTCGACCTTTCTGTTGCGTCGACCTTCGAGGCAGGCGCTCGAGCACGACTGACCGTGCTCGCCGACAACGCGTATCGCTGGCAGCGTGGGGGAGATGCCGCCAACGGGAGGTCGTTGTCTCGACGTCACGCCGAGATCCTCCTGCTGCTGCAGCACTATCCCGAGGGCCTGAACACCGAACAACTCGCGTTGATGCTCGCCGACGACGGCGTCGACCCGGTCACCGTCCGCGCCGAGATCTCTCGGTTGCGCCGCGACCTCGGTACCGATGTGATCGAGTCCAGGCCGTACCGCCTGACCGTCGAATTGTCGTCTGACGTGGGAGATCTCCGCGAGCAGATCGCGGGCCACGGCGATCTAGTTCCGGTGATCGAGGCGATCGGTCGTGGCGGGTTACTCGTCGAGTCGAACGCTCCCGGGATCACCGAATTGTTCGAAGAGCTTCGCGAGGACGTCCGCTCGCGGGTCATCGCCGAGGGGCAGGTCGCCGCGCTGCGGGCCTGGACGTCGTCGGTGCATGGCCGCGACGACCTGGCCGCGTGGCGCAGATTTGAGCATCGACTACCGGTCGGGCACCCCGACCGCGCGCTCGTCGGGGGGCGGATCAGGATTCTCGACCGCCGCTACGGTCTCTGACGGTTTCGCGAAACAGTAAAACCGCTGGTCAAGCGCAAATTCGACGCGCCTGATCACGGTAAATCCGCTATCGTTGATCCCCGAGAACATGAGCACAGGGACCAGCGAAGTGACCGCGCAAGCACGGATCGGGATCGTCGACGATCACCCAGCGGTGATGGTCGGCGTGGCGACGATCGTGAATCACGAGCCGGATATGTGCGTCGTTGCAACCGCCGCCTCGGTAAGCGAATTGATCGCCACCGGTCAGTCCTTTGACGGAGTGATGCTGGACCTATTGCTGGCCGATGGCTCGACTCCCACCGAGAACATCGCCTCGCTCGGTTCGCTGAATGTCCCGGTGCTCGTCTACACGTCGGGGGACCGCCCTGCGCTGGTACGCGAGGCTGCGCGAGCCGGTGCCGCGGGGATGGTGCGCAAGTCGGAGGAGCCCGGCGAGATCGTCGAGGCCGTTCGCCTCGTGGTGCGGGGAGAAGTCGCGGCATCGGCAGACTGGGCGGCTGCGATCGAGAGCGACCCGCAGTTCGTTCCCGTTCAGCTTTCTCCACGTGAAGCCGAGATCCTCGGTCACTGCGCGGCCGGTGAAACCGCTGTGCGCGTTGCGCAGTTGTTGTTCATTTCTCGGGAGACCGTCCTGGACCATATACGTCGAATCCGGGTGAAGTACGCCGCGGCGAAACGTCCGGCTCCCACCAAGATCGACCTCTATCAGCGGGCGTTGGAGGACGGGATCGTCGCGCCGATACCGCAGATCTGACGGATGCCCTGAACGCCGCATTTCTGCAGCCCGAAGGGCTGACGATCACACAGACGAATCGGACGCTGGGATGGTTGATCGCCATTGGTGGCGTCATTTTGCTGCTCGATCAAACTGTCTTCGTCTACTCGGATGCCGCCGAGGTCGCGACGTGGTGGAACTTCGGCGGACTCGTCGTATGCGGGTGTGTGGTGATTCTCGCCTGCTTCGGCAGGATGCTCGCGCCGTCGGTGCTGTGGATCGCTTGGCGTGTGGTTCCGGCATTGTTCTGGGCGCTTCAAGCTTCTTGGTGCGTTGCCTACTTCGGGACTGAACGCGCTACCGCGGTCCCGTGGCTCTGGACTGTCGAGCCGGCGGTCATCACACTTCTGCCGCTTGTTGTGCGCCCTGCATATGCGGTGGTCGCCGCGCTGTTCGTGTCGGCCACGCCCGCGCTGAGCTCCTTCGTCGTGTTCGGTGCCATCCCGCACGGGATCGCCCACAGCACCTTTGATGCGCTGGGAAACCTGGTGTATGTGGTGGTGTTCATCGGGCTGCGCACACAGCTCGAACGGCTCAGTCGTGCCGAGTCGGAGGTTCGACGACAACGTCGCCGCGCATTCGACGCTGCCGCGACGTCGGAGAAGCGCGTCGAGATGACCAGGCTTGTGCACGACGAAATCCTGTCCACCTTGTCGGCTGCCCTTCTCGTCGGTGATTCGCCACCACCCGTCCTGCGCGAGCAGGCGCACCAGGCCAAGTGCATTCTCGACGGGGCGCTCGCCGACGACAGACCGGTCACCGCGGGTCGGATTGATACCCACGAAGCCATGGGACGACTGTCACGAGCGCTGAAACGTGCCGATCCGGAGATCGCTATCGCCACACGGATAGAGGCGGACACCGTCGCTCTCGACGTCGCAGAGGAGACGGCGCGCGCCGCTCTCGAGGCAGTGCGCAACAGCGTGCGTCACGCGGGGCCGTCGGCGCGTCGCGAAGTTCTTGTCGCCATCTCCGATGCCCGCGTGCGCATGGCGATCCGCGACGACGGGTGTGGGTTCGATCCTGATGGGCAGGCCGCCGGCTTCGGTCTGACCGAGAGTATTGCCGGGCGCATGAATCGACTAGGTGGAACCGGAACCATCAGGTCCGCGCCTAACGCCGGTACGGAGGTGGTCTTGCGATGCCCAACCTGACGACCGGCAACACCCGCGCTGGTGGGCTTGCCACGTGGCCTGCGAGATGGAGTTTTCTGCTCCTGTGGTCCACCGGGGTCGCACTTGTCGTAATCGACTCACCCGACTCTGTGTTCGATCCCAAGACTCTCGTCGTCTTCGCCGCTGCACTGGTAGGTGCTCTGCTACTGACCACCCCGACACCGGGGCCACTGCGTCCCGGTCCAGCGCTCGCGTTGGTGCCGATCGCATTGCTCGTCGGCATGACCTCGCTCGCCGCCTCGCCGCTGTCCGGGGAGACGTGGGGCCTGACCTTCGGCGCGTACCTCGTCGCCTTCCTGATTCCGCGTGGCAACCCGCGAATCGGTGGACTGGGCAGCGCGTTGTTCATCGGCTGCATCATCGCGTGGTCAGTACTTCACGACCTTTCTCAGCACCAGCTTGCCGATGCACTGGGCATTCCCATCGGATGCGTCATGGCAGCCGTCGTCTGGAGGCTGGTGCTGCGGTCGATTGTCCGTCGCGAACGGATGCATCGCAGTCAATCCGAGCGGATATTCGAGGATGCGCTCGCTCGAGCGGCGCACGATTCCCGGAAGGATCTCAGTGAGATCAGGACTGTTGTCGAGCCCATCCTGACTCGACTCGCCGCGGGCGATGAGATCGATGAGCGCTTTCGCAACGACATCGTGAGACTGGAAGCGGCGCTACGCGACAGGATCAGGGTTCCACGAGCGCACAATCGCCTGCTGATCGACCAGATCGAGCGGCTGCGAGAACGTGACGTCGCGGTCGTGCTGCTTGGCGAGCCGAACACCGACGGGGATGCGATCTCCGACGATCTGGCGATCAGCCTGGCGCGATTGATCGCATCTGTTGAGTCCGGGAAGGTGACGATCCGGGTGTTGCCGGATGGGCGCGCTGCCGCGGCAACCGTGGTCATGCCCACCGCGAGCGGAGTCGAGCAGATCGTCCTCGCCGACTGCGGAAAGATCCTCTCCCGTATCTGACGGGGGAGGCGGGTTCTCGGCCCGTCGGTTGGGTGAATGGTCGCGATCCCCTAGAAGCGGGGATACCGGAGTCGATCGCTGCCGCATTAACGTTCTGCTGGGCGTGCGTCGCCGGTCGTTGCTCGGGCGCGCACGCATTGCCATCGTCTACTTCTCCCGGAGTTGGTCCTCATGCATCTCGACATGCCCACGCCCCACGACATCGAGCACCTTGCGGCGGCACGCGACCCACTCAGCGCAACGCTCTACGTTCCCACTACCCCGGGCGGCATCGACGCCGATTCCAACCGCTTGGCCGCGCGCGGTCTCTGGGAGCCGGTGCTGCTCGAGATGTACGGGCGTGCCGATAAGCGAGATGTCTGGCCGATCGAAGAAATGATGAACACCCTGCTCGACGACGACGAGTTCTGGGAACATCTCGGTCGGAGCCTCGCGATCTTCGTCTCATCGAAGGGCATAGTCGAGTTCCGGCTCCCCAACTCCCTCGAGTCCTATGCGACTCTGGCCGACCGGTTCACCATCACTCCGCTACTGCGTGCGACGACCTTCCCGAACGACGCTTACACACTCGCGCTGTCGCAGAACGGCGCCCGGCTGATCGAGATCTCGGCTGACGAGCCGCCGAGGGAGGTGACCGTGTCCGACATGCCGCGCAGCGCCGAGAAGGCAGTGGGTCTGCGCTCGATCGGCGGACGGTCTCCGTACGGCAGGTTGCACGGAGACGAGGGCCGCAAGGTGCGGCTGACGCAGTATGCGCGTGCGGTCGACCATGCGATTCGTCCGACACTGAACGCAGCGTCGCTGCCACTTGTCGTGGCCGCGACGCAGCCACTCGCGGCGATTTTCACCAACCTGAGCGGATACCGGCACGTCGTCGCGGCTCCGCTGCGGGGAAATCCGGACGAGATGACCGACGCCGAGGTCGCCGCCGAAACCAGGGTCGTGCTCGACCAGCTCAACGAAGCGAGCCTCGATGAGCTGCGTACCACTTTCAAGGAACGACGCAATTCGGGTAGAGCGGTCACCGACCTGGCCGAACTTGCCCGAGCGGCAACCTTCGGGCAGGTCGACACCGTCATCATCGACATGAACGCCCACGTTGCCGGCCACATCGACATCGGCGGCGCGCTGGTCCTCGACCCTGCAGACGACCTCGATGTCCTCGAGGAGATCGCGCGGGCCGCACTGGGTACCGGTGCCCGTGTGATGAGCGTGCGGTCCGACGATCTACCCGACGGTGTCTCCGCTGCCGGGCTCCTGCGATTCGCTACCGAGGGCTGACCGATGTGCACACGAATCCTGTGGAACAAGAGTGAGCCGTACGTCGTAGCGCGCACCATGGATTGGCCCGACACCACGATGCCGGTGATCACCGCGATGCCACGTGGAATCGCGCGCGACGGTGCGCTTGCAGGCGGGGAAGAGATCGCTGAGAACGGTGCTCGCTGGACGTCGAAGTACGGTTCGGTCGTCACGACGATCTACGGCGTCGGAACCGCGGACGGCATGAATGAGCGTGGCTTCGGCGCACACCTTCTCTACTTGGAGAATGCTGACTTCGGTGAGCGTGATCTGCGCAAGCCGGCAGTCGGAGCGCATTTGTGGACTCAGTATCTCCTCGACCAGGCGGCGACCGTCGCCGAGGCGGTGGACCTGCTCGACGAGGTCCAGATCGTCATGATGTCCGCTGAGGGCCACAAGGCCAAGACCCACCTCGCCATCGAGGACGCCACCGGAGACTCCGCGATCGTCGAGGTACTCGACGGCACCGTTCGGGTTCACCGTGATCGTCGATACACGGTCCTGACCAACGAGCCACCGTATCGAGAGCAGCTGAGAATCCTGGAGCAGGAGGACTTCTCGGCTCCCAATGACCGGATGCCGCTCGACGGCAATGTCAATCCGGTGGCGCGTTTCCAACGAGCGAGTTACTTCACCAAGATCCTCCCGCATCCGACCGGAGCTCGGGAGGCTGTCGCGGGAGTGCTGGCCATCGCGCGGAATGTCTCGATTCCGTTCGGCGCACCGTACGAGGGTTTCGGTCTGTACAACACCGAGTACCGCACGGTTGCCGACCTGACCAACCGGCGGTACTTCTTCGAGCTGACCACCGCACCCAGCGTCCTCTGGGTGGAGTTCGACGAGCTCGATTTCTCGGAGAGCGACCGCTGCCTCGTCATCGATCCGGCAGATGTCTCGCTTGCCGGAGACGTCACGAAGGCCATGGCAGTGGCAGAGCTGCCGTTCTGATTCAGTGCTCTGAACTGCGACGATGCGACGCCGCAACGTTGCAAACGTGACTGCAACGTGGCTGCAACCACTTTGCTCCTAGTGTGTGCAACAGATCACACACGGCCTATCGAGTGGCTTGTGTGGCAACGAGAAAATGGCACTGAGGAGCTACACAATGACTGTCTACGCAAAGCCGGGTACCGACGGCTCGGTGATGTCCTTCGAGTCCCGCTACGACAACTGGATCGGCGGACAGTGGGTCCCGCCCGTGAAGGGGCAGTACTTCGAGAACCCGTCGCCCGTCGACGGCAAGACCTTCTGCGAGGTCGCACGCTCGACCGCCGAGGACATCGACCTCGCGCTCGACGCCGCGCACAAGGCCGCTCCGGGATGGGGCAAGACGGCTGTCGCGGAGCGCGCGCTGGTGCTGCTGCGTATCGCCGACCGCCTCGAGGAGAACCTCGAGAAGATCGCTGTCGCCGAGACCTGGGACAATGGCAAGGCTGTTCGTGAGACCCTCGCCGCCGACATCCCGCTGGCAATCGATCACTTCCGCTACTTCGCGGGCGCTCTGCGTGCTCAGGAGGGCTCGATCTCGGAGGTCGACGAGGACACCGTCGCCTACCACTTCCACGAGCCGCTCGGCGTCGTCGGCCAGATCATCCCGTGGAACTTCCCGATCCTGATGGCCGTGTGGAAGCTCGCACCCGCTCTCGCCGCGGGCAACGCCGTTGTCCTCAAGCCTGCGGAGCAGACCCCGGCGTCGATCCTGTACGTGATGAGTCTGATCGCCGACATCCTCCCCGCCGGCGTCATCAACGTGGTCAACGGCTTCGGTGTCGAGGCGGGCAAGCCGCTCGCGTCGAGCAACCGCATCCGCAAGATCGCGTTCACCGGTGAGACCACGACCGGCCGTCTGATCATGCAGTACGCCTCGGAGAACCTGATCCCGGTCACCCTCGAACTCGGCGGCAAGAGCCCCAACATCTTCTTCAACGACGTGATGGCTGCCGACGACGGCTTCTTCGACCGTGCGCTGGAGGGCTTTTCGATGTTCGCGCTCAACCAGGGCGAGGTGTGCACCTGCCCGAGTCGCGCCCTCATCCAGGAGGACATCTACAACGACTTCATCGAGAAGGCCGTCGACCGTGTCTCGAAGATCAAGCAGGGCAACCCCCTCGACACCGAGACCATGATGGGTGCGCAGGCGTCGAACGATCAGTACGAGAAGATCCAGTCGTACCTCGCGATCGGCCGGGACGAGGGTGCCAAGGTCCTCATCGGTGGCGAGGCTGCTCACCTCGGTGGCGACCTCGAGGGCGGCTACTACATCAAGCCGACCGTCTTCTCCGGACAGAACAACATGCGCATCTTCCAGGAGGAGATCTTCGGTCCGGTGCTGGCCGTCACGACCTTCAAGGACTACGCCGACGCCATCCACATCGCCAACGACACCCTCTACGGATTGGGCGCGGGCGTGTGGAGCCGTGACGGTGCCACCGCCTACCGCGCAGGCCGCGAGATCCAGGCCGGACGCGTGTGGACGAACACCTACCACGACTACCCGGCACACGCCGCGTTCGGTGGCTACAAGCAGTCCGGTATCGGCCGCGAGACCCACCTGATGATGCTCGAGCACTACCAGCAGACCAAGAACCTGCTGGTGGGCTACGCGCAGAACGCCAAGGGCTTCTTCTGATCCTGACGGCAGGCACGTCGACGCCGCCACGCAACCTTTTTCAGGTTGTGTGGCGGCGTTCGTCGTGTGCAACGCGCCTGCAACAGAACAGCGACTACTCTGTGGTTCAGATCACAGTGAGAGGTAAACGATGAGCAGTACAGAATCAACCCCGTCGACGTCGGCCTCAGCGGCCGCGGACGGAGCGGTGCCTGATCGTGTGATCGCCACAGACGCCGCCGTGCAGCTCCTGACCAAGTTGTCGGAGCTGCACGGCGGGCTCATGATTCACCAGTCCGGCGGATGCTGCGACGGTTCGGCGCCGATGTGTTACCCCGTCGGTGACTATCGGGTCGGCCAGCGCGACGTCCTCGTCGGAACCATCGAACTGCCCGAGCCCCTGCCCGACGTGCGGGTCTGGATCAACGGCGACCAGTTCGAGTTGTGGAAGCACACCCAGTTGATCCTCGACGTCGTGAAGGGTCGCGGCGCCGGATTCAGTCTCGAGGCGCCGGAAGGGGTTCGATTCCTCTCTCGTGCAAGGGCTTTCAGTGATGAGGAAAATGCCGTTCTCGCGGCGAACCCACCGCTGACCGGCGCCGCGGTCGGCGTCTGACAGCGGTCTGTTCTTCGGCGAGGGCTGCTGTCCGAGTCGCCCGAAGGGTCCGAACTGCGAGGTCACTGTGAGTGTTGGTCATTTGATCTGCTAGCTTTCTCACGTCGTCATCGACGATGTGGTCGGGGACACAAAGCTAGAACAGAGGATTTACAAGAATGAACCGCAAGATCAGTTGTGCAGTTGCCATCGCGGCCGCGGCGGGAGCCGTCTCGTTCGCACTGCCGGGTACGGCATCGGCCGCACCGGCGTTCAACTGCGCCAAGGTCGCCACCCCGTCGAACTCGAACGGTTGGGGCAACACCGTGCCCGACGAAAGAGGTCAGGCAGGCAAGATCACCGCTGGAGTGGCCTCCGACAACGACGGCTCGCTGGAGTTCGCGACCTCGGCATCGACCAAGCGCCAGGCGTCGTACCACTCGGCGGGCCAACTGCCGCTCGCCGATCTCAACGGCAGCGCGCTCACATTCCAGAAGTCGAACGGCAATGCCAACTGGCAGATCCGCATCACGGGCGCGAACACCGGCACGTCGAGCGGATTCGCCACGCTCGTGTGGGGAGCTCCTATCGGAGCGGGCAAGGCCGACGCGACGTCGTCGAACCAGTGGTGGGCGACCCGCAAGCTGGGCAACATCCCAGCCGCGCAGAACGCATCGCTGTCGGCCCTCATCGCCGCCGCGAACTCGGACGGCAAGAAGGCCGTCGTCGATCTGTACGGAATCTCCAGTCAGCCCGGTGGCACGGCTGATGCGAAGGTCAACGTCGACGAGGTGACGTTCAACAGCTGCACGACCAACTTCAAGGTCTCCGGCGGAAACGGCTCGATCGAGTTCCCGAGCTTCGGTTCATAACCACGTCGTTTAGCAACGTCAGTGATTCCTCGACCGGGGTGGCCGCAAGCAGGCCGCCCCGGTCGAGTCGTCAGCGCTGCGACATGTCGCCGGTGGCGGGCACGCCGTCGGCGAGTTCGTAGCGCAGGAACACCGTGCCACTCGGACTCGCGACGGGAGGGTCGACGAGTCTGAGATTCGCGGGCACCGTCCCGGCGTCGAAGATGCGTTTGCCGCTGCCCAGGAGAATGGGGTGGACCCAGAGGTCAAGGCGGTCAAAGAGTCTCTCGGACAAGAGGGTTTGGACCAGATCGAGGCTGCCGACGACCGTGACGTGCTGATGGCGGTCACGGATTTCGCCGATCGCCGCCGGAAGGTCGGGGCCGAGTTGTGTTGAGCCATCCCATGTCAGGTCGGCCGAACCGCGCGAGGCAACGTACTTCGGAATCCTGTTGAACAAGGCGCCGAACTCGTCGTCCTGATGCGGCCAGTAGTCGGCGAAGATGTCGTAGGTCCGTCGGCCCAGAAGCAGAGCGTCGGTCTCGGCGTACGCGGCGACGACCTGAGCGCCCGACGTTTCGTTCAGTAGCGGTGCTTGCCAGCCTCCGAAGTCGAAATCATCGGGATCCTCTTCCGGTCCTCCAGGTGACTGTCCGACGAGGTCGAGTGTGGTGAACAGTTCGATCTGAATGATCCCCATGGTGTGCTCCTGATGTTGGCGGGTCGACGGAGGGCAGACCCGACGTCGTCCGGAAAGTCATCGCCGAGGCACGACGTTCGGCGAGCTCCGGGTCTTTGCATCCGCCGATCGGTGGATGCGCTCATCACCCGGCCAATCGGCCTTGCGGTGGATGTGAGCCCGCGGGAATCAGGCCGAAACTCATTGGTGTCGAAAGAAAAACACCAGATCGGCCGCGAGACCGGGAAATCGAGAAGTAGCCATGTTCACCACAACACAGGACCCCAGCATCGGCGCCACCGGCAGTGCAGCCACAGCATCTGCTCCCAAGCGCAAGAACGTGATCGTCGGCGTCATCGCCGGACTCGCACTGATCATCGCGGCCATCGGAATCGGCCTCGGCGTGACGGCAATGGGCCACAGCGGCACCTCGCATGCCGCGACGACGCCCTATAGCAACTCGTCGACGAGTGGCGGTGGCTCGCAGTCCGACGGCGCCGGCACGGTGTCTCCCGCAGTGCCGTCGCAGCCGGGTAACGACGTGTCGCCCGCTGTCCCGTCGCAGCCGGGTAACAACGTGTCACCTGCCGTGCCGTCGCAGCCGGGCAACAACGTCTCACCTGCTGTGCCGTCGACTCCGACCAACAATGTCTCGCCTGCTGTGCCGTCGCAGCCGGGTAACAATGTGTCGCCCGCCCAACCGTCGACGCCGGGCAACAACGTGACCCCTGCTCAGCCGTCGACGCCCACGGGCAGCATCTCGCCTGCTCAGCCGTCGACCCCGACCGGAAGCGGCATCATCACACCAGCGAGCCAGGCGGCTGCGTGACCTGCTCCCACACGACCTACTCAGGCACGACGAGGTCCGCGACCGCACCGGTCGCGGACCTCGTCGTCGTTGCTGATCCGGCCGTCTTCCCGACTGCTCGCCGGTAGGCTCACTCCATCGACACGGTGTGCGCCCGGCCGAGGGCATTGAGATGACCTGGTTCCACAGATCGATCGTGGAGACCGGTCGTCTTCCCCTGTTCTTGTTCTTGATCGCATTCATAGCGACGTTCATCTTCATCCGGATCAGCGTTCGCCTGATTCGTGCGGAAGTGCGCTGGTGGCCAGGCAATGTCGCGCCGGGCGGACTCCACCTGCACCACGAGTTCTTCGGCGTGATCGTCATGGTGTTGTCGGGATTCGGGCTGGTCGCGGTCTCTCGCTTCGATACTCCGATCGCAGACTGCGTGCTCGCGGCTCTCTTCGGAATCGGCTGTGCCCTCGTCCTCGACGAGTTCGCGCTCATCCTGCATCTGCGAGACGTGTACTGGGAGAAGGAGGGTCGGGCGTCGGTCGACGCGGTGTTCGTCGCCATCGCGATCGGCGCGTTGTTCCTGATGGGCTTTCGGCCACTCGACCTGACGTCTGCGGCCGACGAGTTCCGCGATGATCCGAACGTGACGGCGCGGATCGTTGTCATGCTCGGCATCGTGGTGAATGTCGTGTTGGCGGCGATCACTCTCGCCAAGGGAAAGCTGTGGACCGGACTGGTCGGTATGTTCTTTCCGGTTCTCCTGGTGGTCGGCGCCATTCGCATCGCGCGCCCGGCGTCACCGTGGGCGCGTTGGTTCTACCGCAGCCGAGAAGGCAAGTACGACAAAGCGGTCCGACGCGAACAGCGGCTTCGGGAACCGCTCATTCGGTGGAAGATCGTGGTGCAGGAGGCGCTCGCGGGCCGATTCGGTGTCCCAGATCTGCCGCCCGACCCGGTGCCCGAGGTTGTTGCGGCGGCTCCGGGTGGCGTCGCGCTTCCGAGCAGAGCCGCGACAGCCGTGCGTTGGCGTCGGGTGCGACATCGGCTTCGTGTGGTCCCCACGTGGCGACTGCCGGTGATCCTCGTGTTAATCGCGATCGTCGCGGCGCTGCTGTGCATCACGATCGACGAGAACCTCGGTCTCGACGTCGACTCGGGAACCTTGGCGACCGTACTCGGCGTGATCGCCGGGGCCACAGCCACTTTGACGGGCCTCGTTTTCACCGCGGTGACGCTCGCGATGCAGTTCGGGGCGTCGCAGATCTCGGTTCGCGTCATCCCCATGCTGCAGCGTGAGCCGGTGATGCGCTGGTCTGTCGGGTTCTTCCTTGCCACATTCGTGTTCAGCGTGATGGTGGCGATGGATCTCGCTTTGACCGGCCCCGATGACGGGACTCCTGGAGCTTCGACGGCGATTGCGGCCTTCCTGACGGTGGTGTCGGCGATCCTGTTCGTCGCGCTGGTCAGCAAGGTCGGCGCGGTTCTGAACGTTGCGCAGTTGATGCGATGGATCGCTGCGGACGGTCGTGCGTCGATCCGCCGGCTGTACCCGGAGGAGTCGCTCGAGACCCAGGTGCCGAACGTGGCACCCACGCCTGACACCGCTCTCGACGAAGAGTCACGTCACGTGATCATGTTGCGCGAGATAGGTTCTCGGGGTCGGGTGTTGCTCGCGGTGAACGTGCCGATGTTGGAACGGTACGCGGCGGCCTGGGGTGTGAGATTCGATCTGCTGGTGATGGTCGGCGACAACGTGCCGCACAACGTCGGCGTGATCGCGGTGGTCGGCAACCCTCGAGGCGGGCCGGTGCCCGAGCACAAAGTGTTGCGGTGCTTGCTCTTCGGCGATATGCACCAGCCGTCGGTGAGTCCTGTCGCTGCGCTGCAGGCTATTTCAGACATTGCGCTCAAGGCGATCTCGACCGCGGGCAATGATCCGAGCACCGTGGTGTTGGCGCTCGACCACATCGAGGACATGCTGCTGATGCTTGCGCCTCGTGTCCACGCGGACGCGGTTCGACGTTCGCCTGCGGTGCGCGGCTATCGACGGACGTGGGCGGACTATGTCGCGATCGGCACCGATGAGATCCGTAGGCACAGTCACGGCCAGGCCCAGGTGCATCGACGACTGCGTGCGCTCTACGAGACCGTCGCGGCACAGTGCGGCGCGGACCAACAGCCGCCGATCGTCGAACGTCTTGCGGCACTGGACGAACAGGTCGCGCTCGATTGGCCGATAGCCCTCGACCGTCGGCTCGCGGAGCGTCCGGACCGGCAGGGTTACGGCTCTGAGCGCGGGTCGACGTTCGACTGAGCACGCGCTCCGGCGTCGACCACCGGAACCTCGGCGATCGCGGCCGTCCCACCGCCGGGACGTCGGGTGACGGTCAACGAGCCGCCCTGTTGCTCGAGGCGCACCCGACGCGAGACAAGTCCGATGTGTCCCTCGGCGACGCGACGATCGAGGGCCGACTCGTCGACACCGCGTCCGTCGTCGACAACAACCACACGAGCTGTGCCGTCGTCGAATTCGACTGACAGTTCGACGGCGTGGGCGTCGGCATGCTTGACCACGTTGGTCAGCAGCTCGCGTGCGGTTGCGAACAGCATGGGATCGGACGTGGTGCGCAGATCGCTCGGCCAGCCGACGGTGTCCACCGAGATCGTCAGCGGGGCACGCTGTTCGACCGAGGCCGCGAGGTCGGTGACCGCAGTGGCGAGTCCTCCCTGTTCGAGTACGGCGGGATGGAGTTCGCCCAACGTCGAGCGCAGTAGCCTCGACGCCTCCCGAAGCGCTGTGTCGACCCGTCCGAGAGCGTCGGGATCTGTGCCGTCGCGCGCGGCATCGAGTTCCTGCCGCGCGCCGAGCACGTACTGCAACGCGCCGTCGTGGAGGTGCTCGGCGAGGTCGCGACGTTCGCGTTCCTCGATGCGGACGGTCTCGTCGAGAAGCCGAGCACGTTGTGCCGCAAGAGATCCGATCGTCGACACTCGTGAGCGCTGAACGGTCGAGAGCATCACGCTGCCCAGTGCGAGGATCGCGACGACAAGCGTGCGCATCGCGATCAGCGACCACGGTTCGCCGTTGGGGACACGGGCCAGAGCGCTCGCGAGGAAGTAGACGACGACGGCGGGATCACCACGAGCGCACAGACTCTGGGGCGCAGTTGCGTCGCGGCGATCATCGGGATGGCCACGAATCCGTTGACGAGTACATCCGAGGTCCAACTGACCTGATCGGAACGACTCGCCACGACGATCAGCACGACGAGGACAGCGAGGTCGACAAACAAAGCGAGCCAAGCGAATCGGATCATGCCCACCCGTATTCGGGAGGCCGCCAGCACACCCGCGAGACACCAGACGGCGTAGAGCACCGCGACCACGATGCAGAACGCGGCGCCGTCGGCCGGCGGATCGAGGAGCACTGTCGCCAGCACGAAGATCGCGAGCAGCATGCGCAGCACGACCTGCACTCGGACGCCGAGAAGTGCGTAATCGATCAAGATCTCGGAGATGCGCGGCTCGTCGATCAGCTCCGTCAGGCCGAGCTGCGGCGCCTGGCCATCCGGGTTGCCCGAGCGTCCATAGCTCAGGCGTCTGAACAATGAGGGTCGAGTCATTCGAGGAGTCCGCGACGCATCGCCTCGGCGACGGCGGCAGCGCGGTCGGACACGCCGAGCTTCTCGTACAGGTGTTGTGCATGTGTTTTGACGGTCGACGCCCCGATGAAGAGCTCGCCTGCGACCTGCGGGATCGACAGGCCGCGAGCGAAGCCTTCGAGTACCTGGCGTTCACGCTCACTGAGCGCTGGGCCGTCGTTGCGCGCATGCGACCTGATCTCACCGACGAGCCCTGCGGCCAACTCCGCGGGGACCACCGTCTCGCCTTTGGCGACCCGCGTGACGGCTCCGACGATCTCGTCGCGGCTCGATTCCTTACTGAGATACCCCGCAGCACCCTTCTCCAGCGCGGCGAAGACGATGGGCGCGTGGGTGACAGCGGAGAGAATAAGGACCCTTGTCCGCAGTCCGTCCCTGGTCACCGCGTGCGCGACGTCGACGCCGGTCAGTCCCGGCATCTGATAGTCGACGACGGCCACGTCCGGCAGGTCAGCACGAATGAGTTCGAGGCCCGAGGTGCCGTCGCCTGCCTCGCCCACCACGCGAACGCGGCCACTCTGGGTGAGTCCGCGAGAGATGCCATCCCGGAAGAACGGATGGTCGTCGATCACCACAGCAGTCACCAGCGATTCCACCGACTCAGGATAGGCGTTCGACGTCCCGTTTGTTGCACGTAACCTGCGCAATCAGCGGCGATGTGGTAGCCGGATTTCAATACTGGGTACTCCCCGTGAGAAAATATTCGACAATGCTCATGAAGCAGTGGGGTGTCAGCGCGATCTCAGGGTCGGCGCACCCCCGCCAGCAACGGCGCTGGCACGAGGCAGCCACCGAGTGATCACAGGATCAGCCCAGGTCAGCCCACGATGAGGGTGGATTCTGTTGGCTCGGAAGGACTGCTGTCAACGACGAAACGGGTGACAGCTCTGCGCAACGTCGCGCACCTAGTGAGGCGAATACATGAAGCACGCTCCAGGCCCCATTGGGCTCTATGACCCGGCCAACGAACACGACGCGTGCGGTGTTGCGTTTGTAGTCGATATGCATGGTCGTCGCAGCCGCGACATCGTGGACAAGGCGATCACCGCGCTGATCAACCTCGAGCACCGTGGTGCTGCGGGCGCAGAGCCGAACACCGGCGACGGTGCCGGAATCATGATCCAGGTGCCCGACCGCTTCCTGCGTGAGGTTGTCGACTTCGAACTGCCCGCCGAGGGCAGCTACGCGACCGGTATCGCCTTCCTGCCGCAGGGCTCGAACGACGCCGCGACCGCCGCCGAGGGCGTCGAGAAGATCATCGAGTCCGAAGGTCTGACCGTGCTCGGCTGGCGCGAGGTACCCACCAACGAGAACGGCCTCGGTGCGCTCGCGCGCGACGCGATGCCGACCTTCCGTCAGGTGTTCCTCGCCGGTGCCTCGGGCATGGAGCTCGAGCGCAAGGCATTCGTCGTACGCAAGCGTGTTCAGCACGAACTCGGCAACAAGGGTGCCGGTGCCGACGGCCCGGGCCGCGAGACCGTGTACTTCCCGAGCCTGTCGGGCACGACCTTCGTCTACAAGGGCATGCTCACCACCCCGCAGCTGCGGGAGTTCTACCTCGACCTGCAGGACTCGCGGGTGGAGAGCGCGCTCGGCCTCGTGCACTCGCGCTTCTCGACGAACACCTTCCCGTCGTGGCCGCTCGCCCATCCGTTCCGCCGGGTCGCGCACAACGGCGAGATCAACACCGTCACCGGCAACGAGAACTGGATGCGTGCCCGTGAGGCGCTGATCGACACGTCGCTGTTCGGCGATGGCGCAGCGCAGAAGATCTTCCCGGTGTGTACTCCCGGAGCGTCGGACACGGCACGCTTCGATGAGGTGCTCGAGATGCTGCACCTCGGTGGGCGCAGCCTGCCGCACGCGGTCCTGATGATGATCCCCGAGGCGTGGGAACGCCAAGAGGCGATGAAGCCGGAGCACCGCGCGTTCTACGAGTACCACGCGTCGCTCATGGAGCCGTGGGACGGACCGGCATCGGTCTGCTTCACCGACGGCACCGTCGTCGGCGCCGTGCTCGACCGAAATGGCCTGCGCCCCAGCCGAATCTGGGTCACAAAGGACGGCCTCGTCGTGATGGCCTCCGAGGTCGGCGTGCTCGACATCGACCAGGCCGACGTCGTGCAGAAGCTGCGCCTGCAGCCGGGCCGCATGTTCCTCGTCGACACCGAGGCGGGCCGCATCGTCGACGACGAGGAGATCAAGGACGAGCTCGCCGCCGAGCATCCGTACGCGGAGTGGCTCGAAAAGGGTCTCGTCCACATCGACCACGTCAAAGCATTGCCGCACGAGCACATGTCCCATCACCGGGTCACGTTGCGGCAGTTGGTGTTCGGTTACACCACCGAGGAGCTCAACCTGCTGGTCGCGCCGATGGCGAAGACCGGAGCCGAGGCCATCGGCTCGATGGGTACCGATACCCCGATCGCGGTGTTGTCGGCCCGTCCGCGAATGCTGTTCGACTACTTCCAGCAGCTTTTCGCGCAGGTGACCAACCCGCCGCTCGATGCGATCCGCGAGGAGATCGTCACCAGCATCGGCGGGACCATCGGGTCCGAAGCCGATCTGCTGCATCCGGGTCCGGAGTCGTGCCGCCAGATCTCGCTTCCCTCACCGGTGATCGACAACGACACACTCGCCAAGTTGGTCCGGATCAACGAGGATGACGCGCTTCCCGACTTCCGCAGCATCCAGATCCACGGGCTCTACCCGGTGTCCGAGGGTGGTGCCGGGCTGCGCAAGGCGCTCGACGAGATCCGCGCCAAGGTCAGTGCTGCCATCGACGACGGCGTGAGCCTCGTCGTGCTCAGCGACAGGGAATCCGACGAGACGCTCGCACCGATTCCGTCGTTGCTGCTGACAGCCGCGGTTCACCACCACCTGGTCCGCGAGCGCAAGCGCACCCGTGTCGGCCTGATCGTCGAATCGGGTGATTGCCGCGAGGTCCACCACGTCGCCACGTTGGTGGGATTCGGTGCGGCAGCGGTCAATCCGTACATGGCCTTCGAATCGATCGAGGACATGGTCGAGCGCGGAGTGCTCGGCGACATCGAATTCGAGACCGCCCGCAACAACTACATCAAGGCCGCGGGCAAGGGCGTGCTCAAGGTGATGAGCAAGATGGGCATCTCCACGGTCGCCTCGTACACCGGCGCCCAGCTCTTCCAGGTGATCGGTCTCGACCAGGACGCCGTCGACGAGTTCTTCAGCGGAATGAACAGCCAGCTCGGAGGCGTCGGACTCGACGAGATCGCCGCCGACGTCGCAACGCGACATGCCTTGGCATTCAACGACCGTCCGTCCGAGCGCGCACATCGCGAGCTCCCGGTCGGCGGCGAGTACCAGTGGCGGCGCGAGGGTGAATACCACCTGTTCAACCCGGACACCGTGTTCAAGCTTCAGCACGCCACGCGCACCGGTCAGTACAAGGTGTTCAAGGAGTACACCAAGATGGTCGACGATCAGTCGGCCCGAATGGCAACTCTGCGTGGACTGTTCGACTTCAACTTCGGCGATCGTGACCCGATCCCGATCGACAAGGTCGAACCCGCGAGCGAGATCGTCAAGCGTTTCTCGACCGGCGCGATGAGCTTCGGTTCGATCTCGGCCGAGGCGCACGAGACCTTGGCCATCGCCATGAACCGACTCGGCGGACGGTCGAATTCCGGTGAGGGCGGCGAGGATCCGCGTCGTTTCCATCACGACGAGAACGGTGACTGGCGTCGCAGTGCGATCAAGCAGGTCGCGTCGGGACGCTTCGGTGTCACCTCGCACTACCTGAGCAACTGCACCGATATCCAGATCAAGATGGCGCAGGGTGCGAAACCCGGTGAGGGTGGCCAGCTTCCGCCGCACAAGGTGTACCCGTGGGTCGCCGAGGTTCGTGGTTCGACGCCGGGCGTCGGCCTCATCTCGCCGCCCCCGCACCACGACATCTACTCGATCGAGGATCTCGCCCAGCTCATCCACGATCTGAAGAACGCCAATCCGCAGGCGCGCGTACACGTCAAGCTCGTCAGTGAGCTCGGCGTCGGAACGGTCGCCGCGGGTGTGTCGAAGGCACACGCCGACGTCGTGCTGATCTCCGGCCACGACGGCGGTACCGGTGCGTCGCCGCTGACATCGTTGAAGCATGCGGGTGCCCCCTGGGAGATCGGTCTCGCCGAGACGCAGCAGACCCTGCTGCTGAACGGACTTCGGGACCGCATCTCGGTGCAGGTCGACGGTCAGCTCAAGACCGGACGCGACGTCGTCATCGGTGCACTGCTCGGAGCCGAGGAATTCGGCTTCGCGACAGCGCCTCTCGTCGTCTCGGGTTGCGTCATGATGCGCGTCTGCCATCTCGACACCTGCCCCGTCGGCGTCGCCACCCAGAATCCGCTGCTGCGTGAGCGTTTCACCGGCAAGCCGGAGTTCGTCGAGAACTTCTTCATGTTCATCGCCGAAGAGGTACGCGAACTGCTCGCTCGCCTCGGGTTCCGCACCCTGCAGGAGGCTGTCGGCCACGTCGAGGCGCTCGACACGACAAAGGCGCTCGCACACTGGAAGTCGTCGAAGGCGGGCAAGCTCGACCTGTCGCCGATCTTGTCGACGCCCGAATCGCCGTTCATGAACCAGGACCTGTACTGCTCCGGCGTGCAGGACCACGGGTTGGAGAAGGCGCTCGACCAGCAACTCATCGCGCAGAGTCGTGAGGCGATCGATCACGGCACCAGGGTGTCGTTCACGTCGAAGATCACCAACGTGAACCGGACCGTCGGAACGATGCTCGGCCATGAGGTCACCAAGACGCATGGCGCACAGGGTCTTCCCGAGGGCACGATCATCATCGACTTCGAGGGTTCCGCAGGCAACAGCTTCGGTGCCTTCGTGCCGAAGGGCATCACGCTTCGACTCGAGGGCGACGCCAACGACTTCGTGGGCAAGGGTCTCTCGGGTGGACGCATCGTGGTGCGGCCGCCGGCGGGAACGCCGGAAGGCTTTGTCGCAGAAGACAACATCATCGCCGGAAACGTGATCGGCTTCGGCGCCACCAAGGGAAAGATCTTCCTGCGGGGCGTAGTCGGAGAGCGCTTCTGCGTGCGTAACTCGGGTGCCACCGCGGTGGTCGAGGGCGTCGGCGATCACGGCTGCGAGTACATGACCGGCGGACGAGTGGTGGTGCTCGGCGACACCGGGCGCAACTTCGCGGCCGGTATGTCGGGCGGCATCGCCTACGTGTACGACCCAGAGAACAAGCTGGGCACCAACCTGAACCCCGAACTCGTCGACCTCGAACCACTCGACGACGAAGACATCGAGTTCTTGTCCGGCATCATCGGTGAGCATCGTGGCGAGACGGCGTCGCCCGTCGCCGCAGCGATTCTCGCCGATTGGGAGAACACCCAGCAGGCGTTCGCCAAGGTCATGCCGCGCGATTTCAAGCGCGTGCTTGCCGCGATCGACGCCGCAGAGAAGTCCGGACGAGACGTGAACGAAGCGATCATGGAGGCCGCACGTGGCTGACCCCAGAGGATTCCTCAAGCACACCGAGCGTGAACTGCCCGAGCGGCGTCCGGTCGACCTGCGGTTGATGGACTGGAAAGAGGTCTACAACGACTTCGACAAGTCGGAGCTGCAGACCCAGGCCAGTCGCTGCATGGACTGCGGTATCCCGTTCTGCCACAACGGTTGTCCGCTGGGCAATCTGATCCCGGAGTGGAACGACCTCGTCTACCGGGATCAGTGGAAAGAGGGCATCGAGCGCCTGCACGCGACCAACAACTTCCCGGAGTTCACGGGTCGTCTGTGCCCGGCGCCGTGCGAGGCGTCGTGCGTGCTCGGTATCAACCAGCCCGCGGTGACCATCAAGCAGGTCGAGGTGGAGTTGATCGACAACGCCTTCGACAGCGGCTGGGTGCAGCCGGTGCTGCCGACTGAGCGCACCGGCAAATCGGTTGCGGTCGTCGGTTCGGGTCCCGCGGGACTCGCTGCGGCGCAACAGCTCACGCGCGCGGGCCACACGGTCTACGTGTACGAGCGCGCCGACCGCATCGGCGGACTGCTGCGCTACGGCATCCCCGAGTTCAAGATGGAGAAGCGCCACATCGACCGTCGTCTCGAGCAGATGCGGGCCGAGGGCACCGTCTTCCGCCCAGGCGTCAACGTGGGCGTCGACATCACCGTCGCACAGCTTCGCGAGGACTTCGACGCCGTCGTGCTCGCGATGGGTTCGACGATCGGTCGCGATCTGCCGATCCCCGGACGTGAGCTCGACGGCATCCACCAGGCGATGGAGTTCTTGCCGCAGGCCAACCGGATTCAGCTCGGCGACACCGTCGACGGTCAGATCAGCGCCAAGGGCAAGAAGGTCGTCATCATCGGCGGTGGCGACACCGGCGCCGACTGCCTCGGTACGTCGCTGCGTCAGGGTGCCGAGATTGTGCACCAGTTCGAGATCATGCCCAAGCCGCCGACCGAGCGCGCCGAGCAGACCCCGTGGCCGACGTACCCGCTGATGTACCGCGTGTCATCTGCCCACGAAGAGGGTGGCGAGCGTGTGTTCTCGGTCAACACCGAGCAGTTCACCGGCGAGAACGGCAAGGTCACCGCGCTCAAGGCCCACGAGGTTGCGATGCGCGACGGTCGGTTCGAGAAGGTCGAGGGCTCGGACTTCGAGCTCGAATGCGATCTGGTGCTGCTGGCCATGGGCTTCGTCGGCCCCGAGCGCGCCGACCTGCTCGACAAGCTGGGCGTCGAATACGACCAGCGCGGCAACATCAAGCGCGACAACGACTTCGCTGCCATCGGGCAGGAGGGCGTGTACGTCGCGGGCGATGCCGGGCGCGGACAGTCGCTGATCGTGTGGGCCATCGCGGAGGGTCGCTCGGCGGCCGCTGCGGCGGACCGATACCTCGCGGGGGCGTCGGATCTTCCCGCACCGATCGTGCCGACACAGGTCGCGCAGCGCTGACCTGCTGACTCCGCTGGGGGTGGTCTCGACAGGCTCGACCAGCGGGGACAGCTCGGCCGGCGGGTGGGGCGCTCGACCGGCGGGTGGGGCGCTCGACCAGCGGGGACAGCTCGACCAGCGGTGGGGCGCTCGACCTTGGGCGGGGCCGTCAGAGCTTCTCGAGCACGCTCGTCATCTGGGTGGGCACCGAGTCGGCGAGGCGGCCGAAGATGAAGCCGAAGAGCGGTTCGCCGATCAGCTTGAAGCGGTGGAAGTCGACGAGCGCACGGTAGGTGACGCTCGTCGTTCCATCGCCGAGGTCGGTGAACGAGAGGTCGTCGGACGTCGTAGCGGTCTTGTTCGAGCCGGAGAACACGACGTGGTCGGGGTCGTCGCGGGTCAGCTCGTAGGTCAGCTCCGTCGAGATCCCGTACAGCTTCGACTTGTTGTGCCAGCGGGTGCCGAGTGCGATCGGGGCGCCGTCTTCCTGCGTGCATTCGACGGTCCCCGGGTCCCACTGCTCCGCGTGGGAGAAGTCGCGCAGATAGGCGACAATCACCTCCCGCGGCTGTCGGACAGTGAAAGTGCGCGAGACGTCGACCACCGTGGCCTCCTTCATGTGGCGGGTAGCTCTGTTCCGTAGACAAAGGTTCTATGAGAGTTCGGTGAGACGACGCTGCCGGATGGGTGGATCCCTGCCTACACTCTCTTGGTCGGGCCGCGGCTGATTCGCCGTGGACACGTGGTTGCGGAGGTACAGGTCGGTGCGCAGGCTTCTCGGGATGGCAGTGGCGGTGGTGTTGGCGGCGTGTGGCGTCGTTGTCGCAACGGCGGGTTCGGCGTCGGCGGCGCCGGGACCGTGCCCCAAGGTATATGTGCTGGCGATCCCCGGGACGTGGTCTGACGGCCCGGGTCTGCTCGGTGCGGTCACGTCGAATCTCGGGCCGGACACCAAGGTCTCCTATGTCGGCTACGACGCCACGGCGTTCCCGTGGGAGAGCGCCATCTACGGAAAGTCGAAGGCGCAGGCCGTAGCCAATACCAAGGGGCTCGCCCTGGACATGCTCAAGCGGTGTCCCGGCACCAAGATCGCGCTCACCGGGTACAGCCAGGGAGCCGACGCCGCGGGCGATGTCGCGTCGGAGATCGGTACCGGCCGTGAGAAGATCCGTCCGCAGCAGGTCGCAGGCGTTGTCCTGATCGCAGACCCCCGCCGCTCGTCGAAGGACAATCTGGTCGGTCCGCCCCTCACCGGACAGGGGAGCGGAGGGCCGCGCCTCCACGGCATGGGCTACGTGCTGCCGCACGCCTTCACCATCTGCGCGCCCAAAGACCTCTACTGCAACGTGCCACGTGATTACTACGTGACGCGCGTGATCGGCTACCTCGCAGAGACCAGTGATCCGACGCCGAGCCAGGTCGGTCAGTACCAGGCAGAGGCGGGCGCGATCGTCAACGAGTTGCTCACCAGGGGCGGACCGGGGAACGTCGTCAACGAGCTCAGCAACGCTCGCGCACGGCAGCAGATCATCGAGTTCAATCGATTCCTGCAGTCCGGTTCACACGGCGACTACGGGAGTTTCCAGGTCAAGCCGGGCGTGACTGCCGTGGCTTGGGCGCATCAGTTCCTCGCCGGATTGGGCTGAACGGCGCGTCGGTCTCTGGCTGGTAACGAATCCTGTGTGACGATCGATACGTAAGGGTGAGTTGCGCCGACGAAGTCGGCAATACAAGATAGTAAAGATCGTATCCATTCTGACGCAGGAAACGTATCGTCATGAAGCTGGCAGCAACGTTCCAAACACCCCGTCGACACTCGATGCTGAGTGCCATCTCCGGCGGCCGACTCGGCCGCAGTCGGGAACCTCAGCGATTCCCCGCGGAGGCCGAGCGCCTCGTCACCGCGGCGGAACTCAAGCGACTGACTGCGTGAGCAGGACGCTGGTCACTCTGCGGTGACCCGCGCCGATGCATCACCCAGAGAGATCACGTCGCCGACGGCCAACTGCCTACCTCGTCGTGTTTCCACATCTCCGTTGACGGTGACGAGACCGTCAGAGATGACCTCCTTGGCCTCGGCCCCGGACTCGATGAGATTGGCCAGTTTCAGGAACTGACCGAGCCGGATTCCGTCTTCCCGGACTGGCACATCGAACGCGTCGTCGTCCATGTCTGAGATACTGCCTGACCGGCGAACAGTACGCACCGTTGAACCGCCGGTGAACTACCTTTGATCCATGGCGGTCGAGTCCCCATCTCACGTACACCCGGGTGCCCCCACAGATCCCGACGTCGCGGTGCAGCGGTCGGAACGCGCAGAGGCGGATCGCCGGTCGGCCGATCTACTCGAGCGCATCCGCCACCCTCGCGGATTCGGAAGCCACGCGCCACAGATCGCAGGGCTCGTCGTCGGGATCATGGCGACCATCGCGTTGCTGTCGAGCATCTTCCCGTTCTTCCGGCACTGGATTCACGTACCGCGCGACTACGTGGACGACTTCATCATCTCGATGCCCGACACGAGCTTCGCGTGGTCGTTCGTGTTGGCGCTCGTCGCCATCGCACTGACAGCCCGAAAACGCATCGCGTGGTGGATCTGCGTCATCTACCTGCTGCTGTTCATGGCAGGAAACGCGCTGCTCCTGTGGCAGCCGGTCGCCGACGACTTCGACGTCGACGACACCGAGCGGATGAACATCGTGATCGGTCTCGGTATCGATCTCGCGGCGCTGGTCTTCCTGCTTGTCACGTATCGGCAGTTCTATACCCGGGTTCGACGCGGCGCCCTGCTGCGCGCGCTCGTGGTGCTCGTGGTCGGACTTGCGGTGGCAACCGGCATCGGGTTCGCGTTGGTGTGGCTGTTCCCGGGCAGCCTCGAACGCTCCGAGCGTCTGCCCTACGCGTTCAACCGGGTCGTCGCGTTCGCCGCGATCGACCAGCGGACCTTCGACGGCCACCACACCTATCCGCCGGTCAATGGTGCTCTGGGCCTGTTCGGCGCACTCGCGCTGATCGTCGCGGCGTCGGTGCTGTTCCGATCGCAGCGGCTCAAGTCGCTGATGACCGCGACCGACGAACGACTGATCCGTGCGCTGATCGCGCGATTCAACGACGACGACTCGCTGGCCTACTTCTCGACGCGACGCGACAAAGCAGTCGTCTTCTCGCGCGATGGCCGCGCCGCGATCACCTACCGCGTCGAACTCGGTGTCGGGCTTGCCGGTGGTGATCCGATCGGCGACCCCGAGTCCTGGCCCGACGCGATCGCAGAGTTCCTGGTGCTGTGCGAGCGCTACGGGTGGCACCCCGCGGCGATGGGTTCCAGCGAACGGGGCGCGGCGGCATTCGAGGCCGCGGGATTCACGTCGCTGAACATCGGCGACGAGGCGATCCTGCACACACGGCAGTACACGATCAGCGGCCCGACGATGAAGGGCGTGCGCCAGGCGGTCACACGAACCCGACGTGCAGGCGTCACCACCCGCATCCGCAGGCACCGCGACATTCCGCCGACCGAGATGGTCGACGTGGTCGCGCGGGCCGACGCCTGGCGCGACACCGAGGAGGAGCGCGGCTTCGCGATGGCGCTCTCCCGCATCGGCGATCCCGCAGACGGCGACTGCCTGCTGGTGGAGGCGGTCCTGAATGAGGGTGAGCCCGACGAGAAGGTCGTCGGGATGCTGTCATTTGTTCCGTGGGGTCGGCGCGGGGTCTCGCTCGACCTGATGCGCCGCGACCGCAGCGGCATCAACGGTGTCGTCGAGACAATGGTCAGCGACCTGTGCCGCGACTCGGAGAACTTCGGGATCACCGACATCTCCCTGAACTTCGCGACGTTCCGCGCCGTGTTCGAGAAGGGCCAGGAGATCGGCGCGGGCCCCGTCATGCGCGGGAGCTATGCCGTGCTGATGTTCGGCTCCAAGTTCTTCCAGATGGAGTCGCTCTACCGGTCCAACGCGAAATACCTTCCCGACTGGCAGCCGCGATTCCTGTGCTTCGAGGACACCCGAATCCTGGCGCGGGCCGGTCTGGCGGCCGTCGTCACCGAGGGCTTCGTCAGGCTCCCCAGGTTCGGTCGCAAGCAGCAGTACACCGCGGGACAGTCGTCGATTCCCGCAGGCATCGATGTCGACGCGTTGATCGCTGAACTCGACGCCGAGGCGGAGGCGCAGAACGCGGTCGCGGCGCATCGTCCGGAACAGGTCAGGGTGCGGCTTGCCAAGCTGGACAGGATGATCGACGACGGCGTCGACCCGTATCCGCCAGCCGATCCGCCGTCGCACTCGATCGCGGAGGCCGTCGCCGCGCCTGCGGGCACGCCGGTGTCGATTGCCGGCCGCATCACGCGGCTCCGTGACTTCGGCAAGGTGGTCTTCGCCGATGTCCATGACTGGTCGGGGCAGGTGCAGATCCTGGTGGAGGCATCGCGACTCGATTCCGGCTCAAGGGATTTCGCGTCTGACGTCGACCTCGGTGATCTGGTCGAGGTGCACGGTGAGATGGGCACGAGCCGCAAGGGCGAGGTGTCGGTGCTCGTGGACCGCTGGGCGATGATCGGAAAGTCGCTGCGTCCGCTGCCCGACAAGTGGGCGGGCCTGACAGACCCGGAAGCCCGTGTGCGGCAACGATACGTCGACCTCGCGATCAATCCGCGTTCGCGGCAGTTGCTCGCCACGCGGAGCGTCGTGGTCAAGGCGCTGCGTGACTTCCTCTCTGCCCGTGGCTATCTCGAAGTCGAAACCCCGATTCTGCAGCAGATCCACGGTGGCGCGAACGCGACGCCGTTCACAACGCACATCAACGCCTACAATCTCGACCTCTACCTGCGCATCGCGCCGGAGTTGTATCTCAAGCGGTTGTGCGTCGGCGGCGTGGAGAAGGTGTTCGAGATCGGCAGGAACTTCCGCAACGAGGGCGTCGACTTCAGTCACAATCCGGAGTTCACGAGCCTGGAAGCCTATGAAGCGCACAGTGATTACCTGAAGATGCTCGATCTCACGCGCGAGATGATCCAGTTCGCGGCCACCGCCGCCTACGGTGAGCCGGTGATCGTGCGCTACGACGACGAGGGCAACGAGCAGCGAATCGACATCTCCGGACAGTGGCCGGTGAAGACCGTCTACGGGGTGGTGTCCGACGGCGCCGGCGAGGAGATCACGCCGGAGACGTCGGTGGAGCATCTGCGGGAGGTCTGCAAGCGCCTCGACATCGCGTTCCGTCCGGACTGGGACGCGGGCGCGATCGTGCAGGAACTCTACGAGCACCTCGGCGAAGACCGCACCACCTTCCCGACGTTCTACACCGATTTCCCGACGTCGGTCTCGCCGCTCACGCGGGCGCATCGCAGCGAGCCGGGAGTGGCCGAGCGATGGGATCTGGTGGCGTGGGGCGTCGAACTCGGTACCGCCTACACCGAGCTGACCGATCCGGTGGAACAGCGCAAAAGGCTTACCGCGCAATCGGTTCTGGCTGCCGACGGTGATCCGGAGGCAATGGAGCTCGACGAGGACTTCCTGCAGGCGCTCGAATACGCGATGCCGCCGACCGGTGGTCTCGGCGTCGGCGTCGACCGTGTGGTCATGTTGATCACGGGTCAGTCGATTCGCGAATCGTTGGCATTCCCGCTGGCCAAACCACAGGAGAACTGAGCGGTGGACGACGGTCGGCGCGAGGTCGATCGGCCGCCGCCGGGGCAGATCGTCGACGTCGACGGCCAACGCATTCACGTCGTCGACGAAGGGTCGGGTCGGCCACTGTTGCTCATGGCTGCGATGGGAAGCAACTGGTTCGATCTCGACCATCTCGCCGCACGACTCGTCGAGCGTGGTTGGCGGGTGGTCCGGTTCGACCGCCCGGGATATGGACTGTCCGAACAACTTTCGCGTGGCCGCGTGCTGACCCTGTCGCTCGAAGTCTCGTGGATGGCGGGCGTCCTGGATGCGCTGCGGATAGCAGAGCCCGTGACCGTCGTCGGACACTCGGTTGCCTCGCTGTATGTCGAGGCGTTTGCGCGAGTCCATCCCACGCGCACTGCGGGTGTTGTGATGCTCGACGGTTCTTACGTGCTGCTGCCGTGGCGGGTGGTGCCGCTCGGTGTACGAATCGACAACGCGCACAGGATGATCGACACGGGTAGGAGGGTGACGCAGCGGTTTCGGCTTCCGCGGCGTGGATTCTCGCGGGTGCGGACCGTCGTGCTGCCGAGGCCACCGGAGGGCTTCTATGATCACGAGCACTACTGGGCCGCAAAGGTCTTCGGCAACTGGCCGATGCTGCTCGCCACGATGGTGGAGAACGCTGCCTTCCCCGCGATCAACGCGTCACTGCGTCGCATGCGCAAAAATCATCCGATGCCACCGGTTCCGGTGATCGTGGTGGCCGCGCTCTCTGGTCCGAAGCCGTGGCAGCGTTTCTGGCTGTGGAAGCAGGCCCGCTATGCGCGGATGCTCGGTGGTCGGCTCATCCCGGTCGCCGCGCGCCACTTCGTCGTGCTGGAGATTCCCGACGAAGTCGCGGACGCGATCGATCAGGTGCGCTGATCGGCAGCGCGTTTCTTACCGCCCGGTAACCTGAGGTACCCATGACCGCGCGTCACACCTATGCTGTACGTCATGGCAGAGCTGACTTTCACCCCCACGGCCGACCTCGTCGACGAGATCGGTGCAGATGTCCGTAGCTGTGATCTCCAGTTCACCCAGTACGGCGGGGTCCGTGAGTTCGTCGGAACGGTGACAACGGTCCGCTGCTTCCAGGACAACGCGCTGCTCAAGTCGATCCTCGGCGAGTCGAATCCCGGCGGAGTGCTGGTGATCGACGGTGATGCCTCGGTGCACACGGCGCTGGTCGGCGACATCATCGCGGAGCTGGGCCGGTCGAACGGCTGGGTCGGGATCATCGCGAACGGCGCGATCCGCGACGCCAAGACCATCGGCGGGATGGAGATCGGCGTGAAGGCGCTCGGCACCAACCCCCGCAAATCCACCAAGACCGGAGAAGGTGAGCGCGACGTACCGGTGACGCTCGGTGGAGTCACCTTCACGCCCGGCGACACCGTGTACTCCGACGACGACGGCATCGTCCTCGTCGCGCCCTGACCTTTCTCGGCCTATCGACACTCTCTCGATCACTTTCACGCAGCAGGAGGCTCCGATGCCCAAGCCAACACCCGACTACTTCGAACGACTCGGCGCATTGGTCGCGATCGACAACGCTGCCGCACGCCCGACCCGATCGATTCTCGAAGCGTTCAGCGGCGTCGAAATGGCGACCATCCCTGTCGGCACCGCCGAGGATCTCGAGACCGCGGTGTCGCGGGCGCGGGCCGCTCAGCAGGGGTGGGCCAAGCAGTCACCCGCGGAGCGCGCGAAGGTGCTCAAGAAGTTCTCCGAGTTGGTGTTCGCCAACGCGGCGTCGTTGATGGATATCGCGCAGGCCGAGACGGGCAAGGCTCGCTCGTACGCGCAGGAAGAGGTTGTCGACGTCGCGCTCACCGCGCGGTACTACGCGACGCACGGCCCGAAGATGCTCGCCGAGCGCAAGGTGCAGGGGATGCTGCCCGGTGCCACCAAGGTGCGGGTGCGGTATCAGCCCAAGGGCGTCGTCGGAGTGATCAGCCCGTGGAATTACCCACTGACACTTGCTGTTTCGGATGCGGTCGCGGCCCTGCTCGCCGGCAACGGCGTGGTGATCAAGCCCGACAGCCAGACCCCCTACTGCGCGCTGGCGCTGGCCGAGCTGCTCTACGAGGCAGGTCTGCCGCCCGCGCTGTTCGCGGTGGTCCCGGGCCCGGGAAGTGTTGTGGGACAGGCCATCATGGCGACCTGCGACTACGTGATGTTCACCGGATCGTCGGAGACCGGAGCCTCGCTCGCCGAGCAGGCGGGGCGTCGACTCATCGGCTTCTCTGCAGAACTCGGTGGCAAGAACCCGATGATCGTGACGGCCAACGCCAAGATCGACCACGCCGTCGAAGGTGCTGCGCGAGCGTGCTATTCGAACTCCGGTCAGTTGTGCATCTCGATCGAGCGACTGTACGTCGACAAGGCGATCGCCGACGAGTTCACCGAGAAGTTCGGCACCTTTGTCCGCAACATGAAGCTCGGAGCCAACTACGACTTCAACGTCGACATGGGGTCGCTGGCTTCGGCTGCGCAGGTCGAGACCGCAGAAGCGCACGTCGACGATGCGGTGTCGAAGGGCGCGACGGTGGTCGCGGGCGGCAAGCGCCGCGCCGACCTCGGGCCCTTCTTCTTTGAGCCGACGGTCCTGTCGGGCGTGACCGACGAGATGACCTGCTTCCGTAACGAGACATTCGGCCCGGTGGTGTCGGTGTATCCGGTCGACTCAACGGACGAGGCGATCAAGCTCGCCAACGACACCGACTACGGTCTCAACGCGAGTGTCTTCGCGGGCAGCAGCGACGAGGCGCAGGCGATCGCGGAGCAGTTGCGTGCCGGCACCGTCAACATCAACGAGGGCTACGCGGCAGCGTGGGCGTCGACCGCGGCCCCGATGGGCGGCATGGGAATCTCGGGCGTCGGCCGCAGGCACGGCGAAGAAGGGCTGCTCAAGTACACCGAGCCGCAGACGATCGCCGAACAGCGCTTCATCGGCATCGACAAGGCTCCCGGAGTTCCGAAGAGTGTCTACCGCGCAGTCACCCCGCTCGCTGTGCGATCGCTGAAGTTCCTGCCGGGCCGGTAAACGTCGGGATCTCCCGCTACGGGCGATTCGTCGGGTTCTCGACCCCCGGACGCATGTGAGCCGTTACGGTTGGCCTCATGTCGCCGCAGCGCAGCGTACTCAAAACCGGTGTGATCTCGTGTGTGGTCGCGGCCGGTGTCGCAGGAACCGTGGCGGGTGCCCCGTCAGCCGAGGCCGCGCCGCGCCTTGCGGTCAGTTCGATCGCGACCGGGCTGAGTCACCCCTGGGATATCGTCACCGCGCCAGACGGCACGGCCCTCGTCACCGAGCGTGCCGGCCGCTTCGTGGCCATCAGACCAGGGCAGGCGCCGAAGACCATCCGGGTCGACCTGAGCGCGCTCTGGGTGCACCGCGAAGCCGGACTCATGGGTCTCGCGGTTGATCCGGGATTCGCGCAGAATCGTCGAATCTATTCGTGTCAGGCCGAGAAGGCCGGCACCGGATCGTCGGTCGCGCAGGGCGCCAAGATTCCGCAGGGTGTCGGAAGCGTGCCGCTGCCGTGGCCGAACACCGGGCAGCAGGTCACGGTGGCATCGTGGCGGGTGTCGCAGGACTGGTCGAGTATGCAGCGCGAACGGACGGTGCTGGCGGGTATCCCGTTGAACGCGGGCGGCAGGCATGCGGGATGCGGATTGGCGGCGGCGTCGGACGGGACACTGTGGATCGGCACCGGCGACAATGCGACGGCCGAGTATTCGCAGAGTCGAAAGTCGTTGGGCGGCAAGGTCCTACACGTCAATGCCGCAACCGGCCGGCCCGCTGCCGGTAACCCCGACCCCGCAAGTCCGATAGCGACGCTCGGCCACCGCAACGTGCAGGGCATCGCGCTGCAACCGGGTAGCGGACGGGTCTACTCGATCGAGCAGGGCACGAGCGCCGACGACGAGCTCAACCTCATCCGACCGGGCGCCAACTACGGCTACCGGCCCGACCGCGCGCCGGTGATCTACGACGAATCGGTGCCGATGACCGACCCCACGCGGGTGCCGGGTGCGGTCGGTCCGATCTGGAAATCGGGCGCGCCGACGATTGCGACGCCCGCACTCCAGTTCTTGCCGACCACCGGCTGGGGCGAGTGGAACGGGGCGGTCGTCATCGCCGCACAGAAGGCCAAGAAGTTGGTCGTGGTGAAGCTCGACGACAGCGGGACGCGGGTCGTCGACGTCGAAGAGGCACTGTCGGATCGGTACGGGCGACTGCGCGCACTGGCCGTCGACAGAGACGGCTCGCTTCTCGTCGGCACCGACACCGGTAAGGATCAGATCCTACGAATCCGCCCGGGAGCCTAGGTGTTGTGTGCGCTGTCGGTGACGGCACTTGTGTGTGACGGCAAACGTGTGTGACGACGACGTGGTGCGGCACGCGCACGAGGAAGCCAGACGAGTCAGTCGTCGAACCGCGTTGCGGATGACCGCAGCGGCCGGTGTTGCGGCCGCGGGGGTCGGTGCTGCGTCGCGACCCGCGCGCGCGTCCGCGCAACCCGGCGCGACCCGGGTCGTGGATCTGACCCATCGGCTCGGACCGGGTTTTCCGATGTGGCCCGGCAACCCGCCGGTGGTCAGCGTGCAGACGTCCCGAGTAGGGCCCGGCAACTCGGGCTTCGCCACCAGGTGGATGTCGTTTGCAGAGCACTCGGGAACCCACGTCGACGCCCCTGCGCACAAGATCGCAGGTGGACGAACCGTCGACGCCATACCGGCGCGCGATCTCGTGGTGCCGCTGGTGGTGATCAGCATCGCGGCCGCCGCGCGCGGTAATCGACGCGCGGTTCTGACCGAACGCGACGTCGAGGAGTACGAACGCGTTCACGGTCGCATTCCGCCACGTGCGTTGGTGGCACTGCACTCGGGGTGGCAACCCGCGACGGGCGGAGCCGACGCGCCAGGGTTCGATCCCACTGCGGCGCAGATGCTGGTGACCGAACGGGGAGTGTCGGCGCTCGGGACCGACACGTTGAGCGTCGACATCAGGGGAGCAGTCGGTGCGCATACCGCGATTCTCGGTGCCGGGCGGTACGCCGTCGAGGCGCTGGCCAATCTGACGGACGTTCCGCCCGCAGGGGCGCGCGTCGTCGTGGGTGCGCCTCGGTTCGCTGGTGGAACCGGCGGTCCGGCGAGGGTGCTCGCACTCGTCGACTGACGGACGCGCGCGTTCACAGACTTCTCCCAGCGAGAGTCCAGGGTCGCGGTAGCGAGGTCTCGGAATCTGGTAGTCGAACCCGAACCGAGACTTCTGCCTCACACCGAGATTCTGGAGGAATGATGACCGCACTTCTGGAGCGGCGCGACGTATCGCCGCCCGCCGACGATTCACCACCGACGCCAAGGCGTCGCCGATTGGCAAGGCGTCCGCTGTGGTGGAGTCCGTTCGCGCTCGCGGGACTCCTCGTATCGACCGCGGTGCTCTACCTGTGGAATCTCTCCGCCAGCGGATACGGCAACACCTTCTACGCGGCCGCGGCGTGGGCGGGCTCGCAGAGCTGGAAGGCCTGGTTCTTCGGAGCGCTCGACCCGTCGAACTTCATCACCGTGGACAAGCCCCCGGCGTCGCTCTGGATGACGGGACTGTCGGTGCGCGTCTTCGGGATGAACAGTTGGGCCGTGTTGGTGCCGCAGGCGCTGATGGGCGTCGCGGCGGTGGCGCTGATGTACGCGACGATGCGTCGAGTGATCACCGATCCGAGGCAGGGGACCGCTGCGGGACTGATCGCGGGCGCGGTGCTCGCCTTCACCCCTGCGGCCGCGTTGATGTTCCGCTTCAACAACCCCGACGCACTGCTGGTGCTCTTGATGGTTGCCGCGGGGTACTGCCTGGCACGGGCGATCGCGACGAACTCCGGCCGGTGGCTGGCGCTGGTGGGTGTCGCGCTCGGCTTCGCATTCCTGACGAAGATGTTGCAGGGCCTGTTGGTGCTGCCCGCGTTCGGTCTCGCCTACCTGCTGTTCGCAAACAACGGTTGGCTCAAGCGAATCGGGCAACTCGTCGTCGCGGCTGTGGCTCTCGTGGTGTCGGCCGGATGGTTCGTGGTGGCGACGATCCTGACACCTGCCAGCTCACGTCCCTACATCGGCGGCTCGACGAACAACACGTTCATGGATCTCGTCTGGGGCTACAACGGCGTCGGACGCATCAGCGGCGGTTCGGGCGGAGGCCCTGGCGGCGGCGGTGGTGGCGCAGGAGGTTCGTTCGGCGGATCGACGGGCCTGAGTCGGCTCTTCAGCTCGGAGATGGGCAACGAGATCTCATGGTTGCTCCCTGTCGCGCTCTTCGCCATTGCCTTCTGCGTGTACCTGATGATCCGCAGCTTCCCGATCTTCAACTATCGCAACGGTATTCATCGCACCGAGGCCGGCGCGGTTGTCGCCTGGGGTGGCTGGTTGCTGATCACCGCGATGATCTTCAGCTACATGAGCGGCACCATCCATCCCTACTACACGGTGGCGCTGGCGCCTGCTGTTGCCGCGATGGTTGCGCTCGGTGGAGTATTCGCGTGGCGTCGTCGAGCCAACTGGGACGGCCGAATCGCGTTGAGCGCCATGATCGGTCTGGCAGCATGGTGGTCGATCGTCCTGCTCAACCGCAACGAATGGGGTCCGGTCTGGTGTAGGTGGGTTATCGGCGCTGTGGCCGTGCTCGCAGTGATCGGCGTGCTCGCCGGAGGTGCGCTCGGACTCAAGAAGCTGTTCGTGGCTTCGGTGATCGCGGGAGCGATCGCGGGATTCGCAGGGACAGCGGCATTCTCGATCGCCACGGCCGCGACGGCACACCACGGGTCGATCCCGACAGCAGTACAGACGAGCGGCGTTCAGGGTGGCATGGGCGGACCGGGCGGGGGCGGTCCGAGCGGCTCGCGAGGCGGCAGCGCACAGAACGGCGGCGCGCAGAATGGCACAGCGCAGAACGGCACCGCGCAGTCGGGTTCGGGACAGCCGGGAATGGGTCAGCCTCCCAACGGAACTCAGTCGAACAGCGGGAATCAGTCCAACGGCGGAACCCAGAGCACGCGCTCGTTCGGTGGCGGCATGGGTACGGGCGGTCCGGGCGGCGAGTCGTCGACCAATGCCGAACTGGTGAAACTGCTCCAGAACACCAACAGCACCTGGGCGGCGGCGACCAACGGCTCGCAGTCGGCGGCGAACATCGAGATCGCGACGGGGAAGTCCGTCATGGCGATCGGCGGGTGGAGCGGCGATCCCGCACCGACGCTCGACGAGTTCAAGCAGTACGTGAAGGAAGGCAAGATCGCGTACTACATCGGCGGTGGTCAGGGTGGCCCCGGAGGCAACTCCGCGATCTCCACCTGGGTGGCCCAGAACTTCACTGCCACAACGGTCGGAGGCACCACGGTCTACAAGCTGACGTGACACGCCACGAGTTGACGTAGGGTCAAAGCACCATCGGCGGCCCACCTTTCGCGCCGAGCGCGGGGGTGGGTCGCCGATGTCGTCAGGCGATGCGGACACACGCCGAGCAGAAGCCGACCGAGCATTTGGAGAGCCATGACCGAGAAGATCACCGAGTTCAGCCGAGACGGATGGACCTTCGACGTCGTCGATTCCGGTCCGATACCCGGTGCGGCGTCGGACATTCCGGTGATACTGCTGCACGGCTTTCCGGAGCGGGCGTCGTGTTGGGAGGACGTGACACCGCTGCTCAATGAGCGCGGATTGCGCACCGTCGCACCCGATCAGCGTGGCTATTCGCCTGGCGCGCGGCCACAGTCGGTGCGCGACTACAGAATTGACGAACTCGTCGACGACGTCATCGCGTTGGCGGATGCGCTCGACGCGCCACGTTTCCACCTTGTCGGGCACGACTGGGGCGCGGCGGTCTCGTATGCGGTCGCAACCCGTCACCCTGATCGGGTGGCCACGTTGACGACGTTGGCCGTTCCACACACCGGTGCCTTCTTGCGTGCAATGCCCCGCGGCCAGGCGTTGAAATCGTGGTACATGGGGTTCTTCCAACTGCCCAAGGTGCCCGAGAAGTTGATTGCGTACGGCGCGAAGCACGGCGGCGGCGCGGGTGGGCGACTGGAGATGTATCCCGGCTTCTCCGAACGACTCTCACGCGAGATCGTCGACTACGGCGCACTCACCGGAGGGATCAACTGGTATCGCGCAATGCGGTTCTCGTCGATCGGTTCGTTGGCAGGAGACAAGGTGCGGGTGCCCACCACCTACCTCTACGGCGACAAGGATCGCTTCTTGAGTAAGGCGGGGGCGCGCGCGTGCTCTGAATTCATCGACGCCCCATACGAATTCGTGGTCTTGCCAGGCGTCGACCATTGGATGCCGCAGCGTGCTCCCGAGGCGATCGCCGACGCGATCACCGCGCGGGTGGAGTCCCTGCAGGACTGAGACTCTGCTGACGGACTGAGAAGCTACTGGCGGTGCCGTCGCCAGCGCAGCACGACCAGTAGTGCGATCGCGAGCGCCGCGAGTGCTCCGCGGATCGCCCCGAATGCGATCGGCATCGCCGGGTTCGTCGCGGGAACCTCTGTCCGCCCCGAGCTGATGCGCGCGAAACCCGCTCTCGCGGCGTCGGATTCGGCAACGGGATCGGATGTCGCCGGTGCCGGTGCCGGTGCCGGTGCCGCAGGCGCTGGGGCCGGCGCAGACTCCTGGACACCCGGGGGCTCGGAAGCCGGAGTCGATTGCGCATCCGCCTCGAACAAGGTCGGTTCGTCCGCCGCAGCAGCCGCGGGAGGAGTTGTCTTCGGGGGAGCCTTCTTCTCCGCGGCCTTGGTCGGCGGTGCCTTCTTTGCTGCGTTCTTTGCCGCAGACGGAGTCGCGGCGCCCTTCGCCGGGGCGCTCTTCTTTGCCGCGGTGGTCTTCTTCGCTGTGGTCGCCTTTTTTACCGGCGCGCTCTTCTTGGCTGCAGGCGCCTTCTTCGCAGGAGTGCTCTTCTTGGCGGGCGCTGCTTTCTTCGCCGCGGGAGAGGCCGGGGAGGACTCATCAGCAGGGGACTTCTCGGCAGGAGACGTATCCGCAGTCGACTTCTCGGCGGGCGACGCTTGCGCGGGCGCGGCCTTCTTGGCGGCGTCGTTCGTCTCGTCGGCGGCAGGTGTGCGCGACGCGTCGTCGGACGGTGTTTCGCCGGAAGTCGGGTCTGTCATGTCGGGACGCCCCCTGGGGTCGGTCTGGATGGTCCTCATCGTAAGCGCGGCGTCGAAGCAGTTGGAGATGTTCGAGCCGTTGGTGATGTTCGACGCCGCGCGAGGGTTGCGTGCGGTGTTGCTACGTGCGGACGCCGAGTCGGGCCATGATGTCGGCGTCGATGGCGCTCAACTCGTTCTCGACCGCCCTGTGTGCGGTCTTGCGCTGCTGCGCCGGCATCGGCTCGGCGGCGTCGACGGCGATGGCGAGATTGTCGAGGCGAGCGGTCATGGCGTCGACGAACTGCTTGGTGTCCGACGACGTGTCCTGCGCGGATACCTTCTGCAGTGACGTGCGCAGGGCCTCGATGCGGGCCAGTAGGGGCGCGCCGCTGCCCGAGTACTTGACCAACTGTGCCGGCGACACGCCGATGCGCTTGGCTTGGAGTTCGGTGATTTTGCCGCGGCCGGCGACGGCGAGGCGGTAGATCACGGGCACTGCGATGGGCGCGACGAGGCGTGTGACGGTGAGGAACCGCTTGACGCTCGCGGGGCTGAACGGCTTGGCGTCGGCAGTGGCTTTCGCTTTCGCGGCAACGGTTTTCGCCTCGGCCTTGGCCACCTTCTGAGCCGCCTTTGCCTCGGCCTTCAAGGTCTTGCGCTGTGCCTTGAGTTCCTTCTCGACGATCTTCTTGCGTGACTTGCGCAGTTCCTTGGACGCCCTGCGCCTGTCCTTCGCGGCCAGCTTCGCGTCGAGCTTCGCCTTGGCCTTGAGTGCCTTGGTTTCTGCGCGTCGTTGAGCACGAGTCTTACCGTCGGACGAGAACAATCCCATGCGGGCACCTTTCCCTGCGCCAGTTTGCTACAAGCATTGCATAGGCTCGATACAGACCGATCACATCCGTCGCACCGGCGGTGTGATCGACAGCCCAGATGTCTGATGAGCCGGTGAGAATCGAGGTGGGGTGTGGCCGCGGCCGTGTTGCATCCGCGCGACCTGGCGGGATGCGAGCATCGGGTCGCCCTGGACTTCAGCCATCCCGACCTCGTCCGCGGCCGTGCAGACACCCCCGAGGCCGCCCGTCGCAAGGAGTCCGCGCAGCTACGGCGTGAGCGTATCCGCGACTTTCTCCTCGGACTCCACAGCGGCGAACCGTCGAACACGTTTGTTGTCGTCGGCGACGGGCCACACTCAGAGCGCGTTGCTGCCACCCGAGAGGCTTGCTCGTCGGGTGCGCGGTGGATCTGGAATGCGACGCTGCCGACAGACCGCGAACACGGCAGACGAGGGCATTCAGAGCTCCTGCTGCGCGTCGGCGAGGCCGACGACGCGGCGTCGGGCTACATCCCGATCATCGTGGTGAACCATCGCGTGACGTATCCGGCGAAGAACCCGCGTCTGCACACCGCCGAGGTACCGACCCTCGTCACCAGTCCGCTGTGGGGGTGGATTCCGGCGCCCGACCCGTTCCGATCACCCCGAAGCAACCGCCGCGACCAGCTACGACTGGCGCATTTGACGCAGATGCTCCTCGACGAGGGACTCTCGCCCGACGTCGAAGAAGACGAGTTGCGCGCGGGGGTCATCGGACTCGACGCCGACTGCATCGTCGTGCACAGGGTAGGGACGTCGCTGCCCGACTATCGCGAGGTATTCGACCGTAGGCAGCGCGTCGCGGCGGGGGAGATCGCGACCACGCCGCGTCGGATCGGTGAGTGCCGCGGGTGCCCGTGGTGGGGTCGGTGTGGCCCTGAGCTGGAGGAACGTCGGGATGTCAGCCTCGTCGCCAACGGCAACCAGGGCGACGCGTTGCGCGCAGTCGGGATCACGACCATCGATCAACTCGCCCGCTTCGACGGCGACCCGCCGGCAGACTGGCCCGCCAACCAGAGCTTCGACGACGCGGTGATCTGCGCGATTGCGTGGCTCGCCGACATTCCGCTCGTCCGTCGCGTCGAGGAGCCGACTGTCGCGCGGGCCGACGTCGAGGTCGACGTCGACATGGAGAGCTTCGGCGAGGACGGCGCGTATCTGTGGGGCACGCTGCTGACCGACAACACCGACCCTGGTCGGGACGTCGTCTATCGCGGATTCGCCACCTGGACACCGCTGCCGACGGCCGACGAGGGCCGGGCGTTCGCCGAGTTCTGGACGTGGTTGATGGCCGAGCGCGCCGACGCCCACGCGGCAGGCAAGACCTTCGCCGCGTACTGCTACTCGCAGCAGGCCGAGAACAGGTGGCTGCGCGCGTCTGCCGAGAGGTTCAGTGATCAGCCGGGTGTGCCGACGCCGAACGAGGTCGAGCAGTTCATCGCGTCCGACGAGTGGGTCGACATCTTCGAGGCGGTGGGACGCAACTTTGTCGCACCGAACGGCAAGGGGCTCAAACGTGTTGCGCCCGTTGCCGGTTTCGGGTGGCGCGATGCTGAGGCCGGGGGCGAGGCGTCGATGGACTGGTACCGACGGGCGGTCGGGATCGGGGGCGTCGACGTCGACCTGAGTCAGCGTTCCCGCCTGCTCGAATACAACGAGGACGACGTGCTCGCCACGAAGGTCCTACGCGAGTGGATGGACGGCTCGGCCGTCGACGAGCTCCCGTTCGCCGACGACCTACTCGCTTTCCGACGCTCAGGCGCGAGTCGAGCGGAGGGCGTCGAGGAACGAACCGCTTCCGAGTAGCGCGACAGCGCCGAGAAGCAGCAGTGCGCCCGGCGCGATATCGGCGATGAAGCCCGTGAAGCTGCTCAGGCTGATGCCACCCGACGTCGCCGGCGCCGGTGATGCCTGCGCGGCGGCCGGGCCGGAGCCGCTGCCGTTGGTCGACGCCGAACCACCACCCTGTGTGCTCGAGGTGCTGCCCGGCTGCGAGCTGTTCGCCGACGATCCGCCGCCGGTCGAGGGACTCTGGGGCTGCGCGGGCGCAGCGGCGGGCGGCGCGGCCATCGGGACCGCGAACGCGGCTGCGGGAGGTTGCGCGGCCGGTCCGGGTGCGCTGCGGCCGGGACCGGGATTCGACGGTCCGGAACCTCCGGGTGGGCTGGGCGGTGGGTTGCCGCCCGGGCCCGCACCCGAGCCGGCGTGGGTTGTCGCGGTGGTCGGCGAGGTCTTGGTGCTCGTTGTGGTGCCGGGCTTGGTTGGGGCGCCGGGGTCGGTTGAGGTGCTCGGGTCCGTGGTTGTGCTCGGGTCCGTGGTGGTGCTCGGGTCCGTGGTGGTGCCGGGGATGGACGGCGTTGTCGACGACCCGTCGGTCGTCGTCGGATTCGCGGTAGTCGAGTTCTCGCCGGTCGTGGGGTCGACTGTGGCCGTCGGTTTCGGCGTGTGGGTGTGATGGTGGCCGTGGCCGCCGCCTTGATTGCCGCCGCCGTGATTACCGCCGCCGTGCGAGCTGGAGTGGTCGGAGCCGCCGTGTCGGGAACCCGAGTCGGTGTCGGGTCCGTCGGCCCAGCCGATGCCGCTGCCGATGGCCAAGAGAAGTGCTGCGGACAGTGCGAGAATCAACGCAGGGGTGCGCGGCCGCCTCGGGCGGCGGTTGCTGCTGACGCGATGCGTCATACTGCGCTCCTGTCGGTTTCACGTCGTGATCGGCCGAGTAAACGGTACCGTGGTCCACATAACGGCGGATCCTGTGATCAGATCGAGATGAAATGTTCACCCGCGGGGAGGTGTTCGTGATCAAACTGTGAATAATGCCACAGGGCGTTAAGGTAATGGTGTTGTGGCTGGTTGCCAGCTCGCACACGGGGGGACGTTGTGCGTCTAGCATGCCCATCGTTGCATTGGGGATGCGTGTCGGGCTTTAATGTTTGCAAGTTCAAATGTCGGCTTTCGGAGAGTTGAATGACGTCACAAGGGACGGATAACCCCATGGGTGACGCCGGTAGGGGTGGGTCCGACGAACGCTCCACGTCCGTCGATCCGGGTTTATTTGCTCGACGGCTCGAAGAGCTGTTTCGTACGGTGCCAGGACCCAACGGACGCGCGTACAGCGCCAAGGCGATCGCAGCCAGGAGTACGGAGCGCGGATTCAGGCTGGGCGAGTCGTACCTCAGTCAGCTTCGTTCGGGTAAGGCCAAGTCGCCGTCGTTCAGGACGGTCGAGGGAATTGCTGCAGCTTTCGGGGTGGATGTCCACTACTTCCTCGAAGATCGCGCAGCGCAACGTACTCGCGACGAGATCGATTTGATGCGGCTTCAGGCCGACACCGACGTCCAGCTCGCGGCGTTCCGACTGGCCGGACTGTCGAGTGATTCGGTGACAGTGGTCAACGAGCTGATCAAGGTTCTGCGCGAGCAGCAGGGGCTGCCGAAGGATCCGCCAGACGTCGTCGCTGCCGGTTTGACCGACGACGAGGTAGACGCCATCGAGGCGCGCCTTCGCGTCGTCGGCTTGTCCAACGACGACTAGTACTGACGTCCCCGCGGCATCGTGACGTCGAACAAGTCGGTCGATGAGGGTTCCCGCCGCAGTCAGCGGGCGCTGTGGGCACTGGTTCGCCGGTCGCTCGACGGCCTCGACCTCGACCTTCCGCTCGACGTCGGCCAGCTCTGCGAGCGGTACGGCGAGCGGCGGGGACGTCCGATCCGGCCACTCCCGTACGCGCTACCCGCGGGAATGCCAAACGGTGTCTGGTTGGCGGCCAAAGACGCCGACTACTTCTTCTATCAGGAGAACACGTCGTCGTTGCACCGAGATCAGATCATCGTGCACGAGTTCGGTCATCTCATCGCAGGTCACCAGATGCTCGGCGAGGCGTCACTGACCGGGCCATTGGCGGCTTCCGGCGACGAATCCGACGCCGCGCTGCGTCGAACGTGCTATTCCGACGACCGCGAGTGGGAAGCCGAGACGTTGGCTTCTATGATTCTGACGTGGGCACAGTCGGCGGGTAACAGCGTCGGGACGACGGCCGACAACAAGGAAGTGCGGGGCCTACAGCGGCTCCTCGGGGGTCATAAAGGCTGGCTGTGAGGTGACTTCAGATGACCGACGTGATCAATCTCGTCGCGCTCGTCGCCTTCGTGCTTGCGCTGTGTTGGCGTCTGGACAAGATCAGGCGGGGTAGCGGCGGCCTGCAGGCCATCGCGATGACGGTGGCGATTGCTGCGCTGACGCTGGCGTTCGTGGTCAGCACCAGGACGAGCGCGCACTTCCTCGACGAACACGTCTATGCGGGTAGTTCGCGCTGGTTGTACTACGCCCTGCTCGCACTCGGTGTGGCGGCATTGGTCATCGTGTTCTTCTTCCCCACCGCTCGCGCCAGTCGCGAGCGGCGTGCCGGTCACGAAGCCTTCCCACTTGTCGTCGCACTGATCGGCCTGCAGGTTGCGTTGGTGTTCACCCCGGACTCGTTGCGCACGTCGTCGGTCAGCGAGTGGAGCTTCAAGAACTGGGGATTTGCGCTCTTCTACATCATTGCCAGCGCGTATCTCGCGTACGGATTCGGTGCGTGCGTGCGCAATGTGTTCAAGTTCTATCGAGTGTCGCAGGGGTACCTCCGGTTCTCGCTCGCGCTGCTCCTCACGGGTTTCGGTTTGCTCGCTTTTGCGTCCGTCCTGCAGGTACTCGCGGTCGTCGGAAGTGCGAGCGGTCTCGTCGGAGCGGTCAATTCGCTGATCGCGGTGCGGACGCTCGACATCGTCGGGATCGTCGCATTCCTGCTGGGCATCAGCTTTCCGATGCTGCATTCGCGGTGGACCGAGTTGGCCGCACGGCGTCGTCATCGGCGTGCCGTCGCAGCTCTCGAACCGTTGTGGAGCCTTGTGACGAGCGCGATCCCCGAGGTCGTGCTGCCTGAGGCGGGCAAATCGCCGACGCGACGCCTGCACCGTCAGGTCATCGAGATTCGCGACTCGCTCACGCAGTTGAGCCCGCTGGTTCCCGAGGAATTCGACGACGTCGACGACGAGGTGAAGGTCGCGATGCTGCGCGACGCCGTCGAGGCCTACCGCGACGAAGGCGGAGCGTCGGGGCCGGTGCGCCCCATGGTGCCCGCTGACGGAACCGGACTCGACGCCGAGGCCGCACCCCTCATCCGACTGTCACGGTTCGTCGTCGAGGATTCCGGGCGCGACGATCCCGCCGACGACGATCCTGCCGACTACTTCGAAGGGTCCGGCGATCCTGGCCATGGGCCGCGGCCGCCAGCCGTGCGCGGGGTCGAGGCTCGCGACTGACCCCGCACAAGACGGTCGGTGCAGCTCAGCGAGGCGCCATCCGGAGTGCGCCGTCCATTCGGATGGTCTCGCCGTTGAGGTAGTTGTGCTCGACGATGAACTCCGCGAGCTGGGCGTACTCTGCCGGCTCGCCGAGGCGGTGCGGGAACGGAATGGCCTCGGCCAGCGTCTTCTGGAACTCCGGGGTGATGCCCGCGAGCATCGGCGTGCTGATCGTTCCCGGCGCGATGGTGCAGACGCGAATGCCGACGCGTGCGAGGTCGCGCGCCGCCGAGATCGTCATTGCGTGAACGCCGCCCTTCGACGCCGCGTACGCGATCTGACCGATCTGGCCCTCGAATGCCGCCACCGATGCGGTGTTGACGATGACGCCGCGTGCGCCGTCGTCATCCACGGTCGATTCGTCCTTCATCTGGTTGGCAGCGAGCCGCATGACGTTGAACGTGCCGACGAGGTTGATATCGATGATCTTGCGAAACAGGTCCAGATCGTGCGGACCATCCTTGGTCAGGATGCGCGACGCCCAGCCGACCCCCGCGCAGTTGACCGCAACACGAAGTGGAGCACCGGCCGCGGCGATGGTGTCGATGGCCGACTGCACCTGCGCCTCGTCGGTGACGTCGGTGGGGATCAGGGTGATGCCATCGGTCGGCTCGGCCTTGTCGATCGACGGCTGCAGATCAAGGCCGAAGACCTGTGCGCCCGCGGCAGCGAACCGGGCGGCCGTCGCGGCTCCGAGTCCGGATGCGGCGCCGGTGACGAGTACAGAAGAGCCGGAGATATCCATCGGGGTTTCCCTTCGTTCGGTAGCTGATCTGCCTCACCATAAATGGTGGGCTCAGCACAGTTAGTAGGAACCCCTACTAAAACCGACCGATCGCTCGGGAAACTACAGGCTTTGCGGTATCACTCCTGGTCAGATGCATGCCCGCTATGTGCGGGTTCTGCTGCGGGTGCCGTTGCGGCCAGCGCCGCCGCGCGGTGGACCCGGTGGATGTAGTACGAACCGATTCCAACGATGGCAACCACAGCCGACAGCGTTGCGATGACCGTGACAGACGACGAATCGCGCAGACCCTCGAAGAGAAGCCATGCGGCAAACCCGAAGAAGAGCACGGACGCGCCGATCGCAATGGTTCGCTCGGGCAGGTGCTTGCCGAGGAGTGCGCCAACAGCGATGGCCAGCGCGTCGGCGGCGACCATGCCGATCGTCGAACCGATCCACACGCCGAGCCAGTCGCTGTGGGCTGAGAGTGTGATGGTGGCGAGCATCGTCTTGTCGCCGAGTTCGGCGAGGAAGAACGACGACATCACCGCGAAGAACACCGACTTGCCGACGCGATCGGCTTTGCCTTGCTCGGAGTCGTCGAGGCTGTCGCCGCGAAGCGTCCAGAGGCCGAAGATCAACATTGCGATACCCGCGACGATCGACATGACGTTCGTCGGGATCGACAGGCCGAGGAAATGGCCGAAGAACACGGAGACCGCGTGGACGGCGGTCGTGGCAACGGTGATCGCGAGCAGGACGATCCACCACTTGTAACGCAGGGCGTACGTCATGGCCATCAGCTGCGACTTGTCGCCCAGCTCGGCGACAAAGATCACGCCGAAGCTCAACAGGAGGGCAGCAATCATGAAGTCGAGGTTAGCCAGACCTCAACTGCGATTGCAACAGATCGCAAACCCGCATTTGTGCAGGTAGGGGGCACAAAATCCGAAGTTCGGGTACCCGTCAAACGGCCGTTCGGACTCTCTCAGGCGACGAGCAGCATCGCCAGGACAGCGGTGTCGGGGTCGGCGTTGGGGTCGATCCCGACTTTGTTGCGCAGGTTGACCACCGTGCCGTCGGCTTCGGCTTCGGCCCACCCGGCACGGTGTTCGAGTCCGAGTTCCGGCAGTCCGGGAAGCAACACACAACCCGACGCGACGTCGGCGCATTCGGGAAGCGAGGGACGGGTGCGCGACGGCGGATGCAGCATCACCAACGCGGGTGGATTGCTGTCGAGCCGGCCTGCTTCGACAAAGCTGTCGTCGACGACGTTTCCGATCGCGACCATCATGCCCACGGCGGGTTCGTCGAGGTCGTCGGGGTGTTCTTCGACGACTCGAAAGATCGTCGTGGTGGGTAGGAAGCCGGGGCGGCACGCGATCCGCACCGAGGCGACGAGCGTCTGGGTCCACTCGAGGGTCGATTCCGGCCAGCGTCCGGAGATGAGGATTCCGTTGAGATGCCCGTGTTGTTGAACCGGTGTGAGTCCGATCGGGACAGAGGACTGCATGTTCTGACCTCCCTGTTCGTGAGATGAGAATCCACCCACTGCGCGGCGTCGTCCAGTCGAAGCGCCGTGTTGTGACGCTTCGTTTACACGAAGTAACGGCAGACGCGGCCCAGGCGTGGTCGGGGTCACCAGGCACTATGGATACGTGCACTCACCGTCCGAAATGCCCGACGCAAAGACTCGCGGCGCGTTGCGTCCGCTCGAGATCGCCTGGATCGCGATCTTCGGTGGCCTTGCTGTCGCGGCGGTCGTCATCGGATCGGTCATCCCGCTGGCCAGCGCTGTTCGTGTGCTCGCGCCTGTTCCGCTCGCGTTGATCGGGGCCCGTACTCGGCCCCGCGCGATGGTCGCGGCGACCGTATCCACCGCGGCCGTGAGTTTCGCGATGGCCGGAACCAGGGCGGCGACCGCACTGCTCGCCGCTGCAGTCGTCGGAGGCATCGTCGGCGAGATCAAACGACGCGGACACGGTTGGCCGACGCTTTTGGGGGTGTCGGCGCTAGCGGCTCCTCTGATCGGCGGTGTGTCGGTCGTCGTCTTGCTGGTGCTGGTGCCGCTGCGCGAGTTGGTGATCAAAGCGACGACGAACACCATCGGCGGACTCGCCAAGTGGGTCGAGAAGGTGCCGTCGGCGCAGCCGTTGGCCGACGGCATCAACGGGCTACGCCACAGCATCGAGCAGTACTGGTGGGTCTGGATCTGGGTAATGGGCGGCGTGGGAACCTTCATCACGATGGTGGTGGCCTGGTGGATTCTGGGTGCGGTGATCGATCGGCTCGCCGACATCCCCAGCGAAGACACCCTCGACGACGCCGTTGACGACGATCGGCCGGTGGTACCCCTGCCACTCGAGCTCGACCGCGTCGGGTTCTCCTACCAGCCGGGTGGACCCGAAGTCCTCGCCGACATCGAGCTCCGGATCGAACCGGGCGAGTTCATCGCTGTCGTGGGAGCAAACGGGTCGGGCAAGTCGACGCTCTCGAAGATCCTGGCGGGTCGGCGCCCGACGAGCGGAGCGGTGCACAGGCCCGGCGCCGCGGGGCTCGGTATGCACCGCGGAACGGCGATGGTGCTGCAGCGTCCCGAGACGCAGATGCTCGGCGCGCGCGCTGCCGACGACGTCGTATGGGGACTGCCGGAGGGAACCGAGGTCGACGTCGACGGTCTGCTGGCCGAGGTGGGACTGGCGGGGCTCGGCGACCGCGAGACGTCCGACCTCTCCGGCGGTCAGCAGCAGCGGCTGTCCATCGCGGCTGCTCTCGCTCGCGATCCTGCGCTGCTCATCGCCGACGAGGTGACGTCAATGGTCGACCCTGCCGGTCGCGCCGAACTCCTCGAGGTACTCAGCGATCTTCCGCGCACTCGCGGTATCGCCGTCGTCATGATCACCCACAGGGCGATCGAGGCGGTCGCCGCCGACCGGGTCGTGCATCTCGTGGCGGGTCGCATCGTGCCGTATCGCCCGAATTGGTTGTCGGAGTTGCACGAGGTCGAGGCGGGAGCCGCCAAGAGGTTCGAACTCGACGCGTCGTGGCACGAGGCGTCGAGCGGGGACGTGGTCTCGGGGCCGGAGCCGACGAGCGAACCTGTGCTGTCGTTGAGCGGCGTCGGACACACGTATCTGCGCGGATCGCCGTGGGAAGTGAACGCACTCCACGATGTGAACCTCACGGTGCATCGGGGCGAGGGACTGTTGATTGTCGGCGGAAACGGTTCCGGCAAAACAACTCTCGCGTGGATCATGGCAGGACTCATCGAGCCGACCGAGGGCAGTTGCCTGCTCTACCTCCCGGAACGACCTGGGCAGGGTGAGCCGGTGAGCAAGCACGTCGGCGAGGTCGGGCTGGCGTTCCAACACGCGCGGCTGCAGTTGCAGAAGCAGAACGTCGGCGACGACATCATGGCGGTGGGCGGTCTCAAGATCGGCACGACCGAGGTGGCGCACACGCTCGAATCCGTCGGCCTCCCACGGACCATGGCGATCCGTCGGGTCGACGCGCTCAGCGGCGGGCAGATGCGACGTGTCGTGCTCGCCGGACTGATCGCGCGAGCGCCCCAGGTGATGATCCTCGACGAACCGCTCGCAGGTCTCGACCCCGTGGCGCGCGACGACGTCGTGGCACTGCTGGCGAGACTTCGCGCCGGCGGGATGACCATTGTGATCATCTCGCACGACTTCGCCTCACTGGGCCAACTGTGTACCCGACGCGTGCGCCTGGCCGACGGAACACTGGTGCCCGACCCGGCGCCCGGATACGACCCGGCGGGCCCAGATCACTACACAGGGCCAGAGAACCCGGCAGGCCCAGGAAGCCCCGCTGGCGCAGATAGCCCGACGCAATGGAGGATGCCATGAGCATGCGGACCATCCCGCTGCGGCAGGTGCCCGGCGACTCTCCGATTCACCGACTTTGGGCGGGCACCAAGCTGATCGGCGTGTTCGTGCTGGGGCTGATGACCGTGGTGCTGCCGACCTGGCCGTCGTTGGGGCTCGTCGCCGGGGTCATGCTGGTCACCGCCATCATCGCCGGAATCCCCGTCGGTGCGCTTCCCCGACCGCCCTGGTGGTTCTGGGGACTGATCGCCGTCGGCGCCGGGGTCAATGCGTCGTTCGGTCTCGAGGCGATCATCCTCTTCCTCCGTGCCACCGCATTGGGGCTGGTGCTGGTCGCGAGTTCGATCCTGGTCATCTGGACGACCCCGATGGCCGAGGTCGCCCCTGCTCTCTCACGGCTGATGTGGCCGCTGCGAAAGCTGAAGATGCCGGTCGACGAATGGGCCGTGTGCATTGCCCTCTGTCTACGTGGCCTGCCGCTGCTGATCGATGAGATCCGACTACTCGTCGCGGTCCACCGCCTTCGCCCGACATCGGGGCGGTCGGATCACCCGTCGGCCGAGATGGGGATCATGGACATGGTGACCGCGGCGATGTCGTCGGCGCTGCGTCGGAGTTCGGAGATGTCGGAGGCGATCACCGCCCGCGGCGGCACCGGCCGACTCACCGCGACGACGGCCGGCCCGCACCGGCGCGACGTGATCGCGCTCGTGCTGCTGGCGCTCGTCTGCGCCGTGGCGATCACGCTCTCCGTCGTGCTGTAGGTGGCCTCGACTGTCGAGATCACTCCCGCTGGTTGAGCGGACGGGAACTCGACCAGCCCCACGCCCGATCCGTATGACATTGGGCCGCGGTTTTCGGGCTGCGCGTCATACTGATCGGCGGCGTCGACCCGGGTTCAGCGGCCTGGCCTGTCGAGGTCACTTCCGCGGGGTGGGCCCTGTTTCCGCTGGTTGAGCGGGCGCGAGCGCAGCGAGCACCCGAGTCGAAACCACCTTCGCGGGCACAGTCGACTGCGGGGCGGTGGTCTCGACAAGCTCGACCAGCGGGGACGTGCTCGACGAGTGGGTGGTCTCGACAGGCTCGACCAGCGGTGGGAGCTCGACCAGCGGTGGGAGCTCGACGAGTGGGTGGTCTCGACAAGCTCGACCGGCGGAGCCGCTTGACCAGCGAGAGATCAGCTCGGCCGCCAAACGCCCGCAACGCAACGCGGCGGCCACCCGAAGGTGGCCGCCGCGTGTGGTTCGCGTGTGTTTACCTGCTAAATCAGGCCGGGACGACCAGGCCGGGGCCCTGCTTCGTCGCGGTGGCGAAACGCTCAGCGGCGTCGGCCCAGTTCACGACGTTCCACCATGCCTTGACGTAGTCGGGCTTGACGTTCTGGTAGTCGAGGTAGAAGGCGTGCTCCCACATGTCGAGCAGAACGATCGGGATGATCGCGGCGGGGATGTTGCCGCTCTGATCGGTGAGCTGCAGGATCACCAGGTTGCCTGCGATGGTGTCGTAGCCCAGGATCGCCCAGCCCGAACCCTGCAGCGTGGTGGCAGCGGCGGTGAAGTGCGCCTGGAACTTGTCGAAGCTGCCGAACTGCTGATCGATCGCGGCGGCGAGGTCGCCTTCCGGCTTGTCGCCACCGTTGGGCGACAGGTTCTTCCAGAAGATGGAGTGGTTGGTGTGACCGCCGAGGTGGAAGGCGAGGGTCGCCGAGAGTCCGTAGACCTTTCCGGCGATGCTGCCGTCCTCACGAGCCTCGGCCAGCTTGGCGAGGGTGTCGTTGGCGCCCTTCACATAGGTCGCGTGGTGCTTGTCGTGGTGGAGCTCCATGATCCTGCCGGAGATGTGCGGCTCGAGTGCCGCGTAGTCGTATGGAAGATCCGGCAAGGTGTATTCAGCCACGGGTTTCCTCTCTCTGCTCAAACCTTCGAGTCTGTGCTCAACCTGCGAGCGTTCATACCGTCGGGCACTGCTTCGGCTACTGCTCTTGGGCTCGCGCGGGGCCTTCACTGAGTGTTGTGGACGCTCGCGCGGGTAGTTCCAGCCTTCCGCAGACAGTGGGGGAATGCAACAAACACGACCCAACTAACTTCAAGTCGGGTTGAAGTATCAGAAGGCCTATGTGAGCCGGACGCCAACGAGAAGGGCTGCGCCCCAATGGGATTGATGTCAGTAGAGAATCAGCGCGAAGAGGAGCACCAGTAACGCGACGACGCTGAGTCCAATGGTGATGCACGACTGTCGGACGTTGTAGGCCGCGCTCGGAACACCGCGACGCGATCGCGTCACCCGTGATTGTCCCGAAGCGTTAACGGCCATGGAGAACCTCGTCCCGAGTTGTCGATCGTGTGCGGCTGCGCGTTGCCGGTGCGACGCCAGAACCAAGAATAGTGACTGGCATCACAGCGATGTGCGATTAGCCAGAATAGTAGACACACTTCACGCTATGACTCAAATCACGCCGAGGCAGGCCAACCGGACCCTGCTCTCGCGGCAGCATCTGTTGACCAGAGTCGACGACGACGCCATCGAGGTCATCGACCGCATCGTCGGTATCCAATCGCAGGATCCGTCGAGCGCTTTCTATGCGCTCGCGTCGCGGATCGACGAATTTCAGCCCGACGAGCTCGACGCTCTGCTCACCGACCGCGAAGTGGTCAGGATCGCGCTACTGCGAAGCACCGTCTTCTTGCTCGACGGTCTCGACGCACGATGGATTCGTGCGCTGGCACAAGACACGATCGACGCCGGAGTGCGCTCCAACCGAAGCCACGCGCTCGTCTCGTCGACGCCCGAGGCGGTTCACGCCGACGCCGCGGAGCTACTCCGCGGTCGAGCACTCGGCGGTGCCGAGTTGAAAAGCCTATTGGCGCAACGGCATCCGGACGAAGATCCGGCTGCGCTCTCCGCCCATGCGCGGTGTGGACTGCCGCTCGTCCAAGTGCCTCCGCGGGGATTGTGGAAGGGCAGCGGCGCGCCCACCTATCAACTCCTCGACGACTGGATCGGTCCCGGTGAGCCGGCCCTCGTCGGCGACGACGCTCGAAAAGAGTTGATACGCCTGTATCTTCGCGGCTTCGGTCCTGCCTCGGCCAAGGCGATCGCGACGTGGTCGGGGCTCACGCGCCTGCGCCCACTGCTCGACGAGATGGCCGCCGATTGGGAACTCGTGGAACTGGAGGGACCCGCGGGTGAGGTCCTCTTCGACCTCGACGGCCTCGCACTCGCCGACCCGGACGAACCGGCGCCGGTGCGGTTGATCGCACCCTTCGACCACATCCTCGTCGCACAGGCCGACCGCTACCGGATCGCCGACGACGCCGCCTACCGACGCACCGTCACACCCAACGGCCGCTCGCCGGGGTTCGTGCTTGTCGACGGCCGGCTCGCCGGGACGTGGCGCCCGGGCGACGGACCCGACGTCGACGTAGAGCTGTTCTCCGAACTGACCCGGGCGCAGCGCGCAGAACTCGACGCCGAGGTCGAGCGCCTGCGTGAGTTCAGAGCGAGCCGCTGACACCGCTCGGCCGGCTCGAGTCGTGCTAGTCGCCGGTACGCGGATTGCGGGACGTGATGCAGTACGGCCGCCCGACTGGATCGGCCATGACCGTCCAATTGTCGAAACGTTCGACGACCCGCGCACCCCAGTCCTCGTGGCGAGCCACCTCCTGCTGCACCGAGTTCGTTGCAAGATCGACGTGCCCGGTGGCCGACATCTGGCCGTCGGGGTTGACTCGCTGAAGCAGGATTCCGACGGCCAGGTGCGGATCGCGTTGTAGCCGAACGAATTCGGGCCGTGAGACGGGCTGCGTCGGCCTGCCGGTGAGCCGCGCCCAGAAGGTGAGTTCACGGTCGAACAGACTCGCGGGCACGTCGATGCACACCTGGTCGATGATGCTGATCGTGTCGTCGGGCCATCGGATGGGTCGTGACCTCGACGACTCGCCGGCCCAGTCGACGAGGCAGAAGATGAACCCCGCGGGCGATTCGAGCACGAGGAGCTCGCCGAGGTCGTCGCGAATGTGAGCGCCGAGTTCGACGGCCTCGAGCGCAGATGTCCTCGGGTCGTCGACATGGAGGTCGAGGTGCACGCCGCCCGGGCCGGACCCGACCCGCTGCACACGCAGGTGCGGGTCACCGTTGAACGGTTCGAGGGTTGCGAATTCGCGGTGGTCGCCGCGTGGCGGTGACACCGTACTGCCGGCGATCGCACGCCAGAACGTGACCTCGTCGCCGAACTGGTCGGCAGGAAAATCCAGAAACGCCGTGAGCCACCGGATGTCCACGGCTCCAGAGTCTACGGTCGGCTCGAGCGTCGCGTCGGGGGGTGTCGGACTCGCGCACTAGACTCGATCCAATGAATGGGCCACTCGGCGAGATCGTCAAGAAGTTCCAGAAGTCCCGCGCAGACAAGGTTGCGGTGGTGCGCCTCGATGGCGTCATCGGACATGTCGGGGCGGGTCGCGGGATGACCATCGACTCGGTCGAGCCGATGTTCAAACGCGCCTTCGAGACCGAGCGCGTCAAGGCCGTCGTGATCGTCATCAACTCGCCGGGGGGTTCGCCCGCGCAGTCGGAGTACATCGCCGAGCGAATCCGACAGCTCTCATCCGAGAAGGGCGTGCCGGTTCTGGCGTTCTGTGAAGACATCGCGGCGTCCGGTGGCTACTGGATCGCGTGCGCGGCCGATGAGATCTTCGCCGCGCACACCTCACTCGTCGGGTCGATCGGCGTTGTCTCGTCCGGCTTCGGCTTCAACGAGGTGATCGACCGGCTCGGGGTGCAGCGTCGGCTCTACACCGCGGGCGACAACAAGGCCAGGCTCGATGCCTTCTCTCCCGAGAACGCCGACGACGTCGAATGGCTCAAGGGAATGCAGTCCGAGCTGCACCAAGCGTTCATCGCGTGGGTCAAGCAGCGGCGTGGAAAGAAGCTCGCCGGTACCGACGAGGAGTTGTTCAACGGCGACATCTGGATCGGCGCGAAGGCCCGCGACGTCGGGCTCGTCGACGGCATCGGAGTGATGCGGTCGGTGGTGGCAGAACGCTACCCCGACGTCGAGATCACGGTGATTTCCGCCCCGAAGCCGATCCTCGCTCGGCTGCTCAGCGGCCCGTCGGGTGCAGCTGCGCTGACCGATGCTGTCGTCTCGGGAGTTCTATCCGCTGTGGAGAAAACTCAGCGGATCGAGTTTCGCTGAGCAAACCATCCACAGTTGTCCCCACGTTATCCACAGGGCTTGTGATCTTGACCAGATCGTTTACGACGGCGCCGACAATTTCACTGATGTGAAGAGAATATGCTGGCTGACCTGCTGATTAGTGACCGGCATCACACGTTGTGGACACCCGAGCTCGAGTTGTCCACAAATCCACAGCCTCATTCACAGGTTGACACTCGTCCGAGTTGTCTAAAGCGACGCTTGTCAAACCGGCATGTGGATAGCATTATGCAGACATACATAGCGGGATGTGGATGGCGTTCGCGCGTCCGCACGCTGTCAAATTGCGCGTCCCGCGCACGACGGACACGCTCGAAGCATCAGCGAGCCTCGACGAGACCGTGACCGTCGGGTTCAGGCGAGGTGGCAGTTCCGCCCCTGCGCGATGTGCCAACATGGAAACGTGAGCATGGGCGACATTCCACAGGTACCGGTGACCGAGTTGCCGGACGACTTCACCGACGAGCCCGGCCGCGTTCTCCTCGACGTGCGCGAGGACGACGAATGGAACGCGGGGCACGTCCGAGGCGCAGTGCATATACCCCTCGGCGAGATTCCCGGCCGACTGGACGAGATCGACCTGGACTCAGAACTCCTCGTCATTTGCCATTCCAGCGGACGCTCGATGCGTGTCCTGCAGTACCTCGAGCAGGCGGGAATCGACGGTTCGTGTGTGCGCGGCGGCATGATCGCGTGGATCGAGAACAACAAGCCGGTGCAGACGGGACCGGGAGACACGGGTTCCGGCAACTCTCCGGACGCGAACTAGCGGCGGCACGATGTACGACATGTGTCCGCGGTGCCGCATCCAGGCACCGCACCGGGACGGGCGCGAGCACTGTCCGCGCTGCGGCGGCAACCTCGTGGTGGTCGAGTCCGCTCAGGCGGCCGCGCGGGTCCCGCGCCAGTCGGGGCCGCCCACCGCCGGGCCTCCCACACGTCCCGCCGGGCCCCCCGCACCTCCCGCCGGGCCGCCGGTCAACCGCCGCGCCGCGCCGCGGCCCGCGCCCCAGCAGCGTCCACAACAGACCCAAGCGCCTCGCATGTACCGCAGCCGCAACGTGCGCTGGGTGGCCAGGCGACCACCCGAATCGTTTCCGCAGCGTCGACCCCAGGTGTATCGCGGTCCACGACTGATCCCTCGCTACACCTACCTGCCGCGCTGGGGACTGCGCGACGATCCCATCGACGAACATCGGCTCGACGCTCCCGCTGAGCGCGCGTCCGAGACGCTGCGAAGCGCGCTCGTGATCAGCGCAGGAGCCCTCGCCGCGTCGGCCGTGGTGCATCTCCTCCGCTACATCCTGCTGGTGATCAATCGGGGCACCCCGCTGCCGGCGTGGCTGATCGTCGTGAGCGGCGCCCTGGTCATCCTCGCTGGACTCGTCGCCCTGGTCGCCGTCATCAGTACCCTCGTCGCCACTGTGCGCTGGTTGATCGCGGTGCGCGAACACGCTTATCGACACCGCGGACGCCGCGATCCGCGCCCGCGGTGGCAGATCATCGTCCTGGCCGGTATCCCGGTGGTCAACGTGATCGGGGCTCCGCTGCTGCTGCATGAGGCAGCCAACGCGGCGGCCGACGACTGGCGCGAACGAGGCGTCGACGGCATGACGCGCGCGGCACTCGACCGACTCTGGGTCGCGTGGGCGCTCGTCAACGCACTGGCCATCTGGGCGGCAATCACCTGGGCGGTCTCGCTGGCCTCGGGCTCGATCCAGACCGGCGCCGACGCCCTCGCCTTGATCACCATCAGCGCAGCGGTGTCCGCAGCGTTCGCATTCTGGGCGTCGCGCCACCTGCCGAACGTCCTCGTCGCCGATGACCCCGTCGTCAAGAAGCGGTGGGTGGCGGTCGCGTGAGCACCGTCGAGAAGGTGTCGCGGTCGGGAAAACCCGCCGTCGTGGCGCATCGGGGCGCGTCGTCGCAGGCGCCGGAACACACCCTCGCCGCATACGAACTTGCGCTCGACCAGGGTGCCGACGGCCTCGAATGCGACGTCAGGCTCACCGCCGACCACGAACTCGTCTGCATCCACGACCGAACCGTCGACCGCACGTCGAATGGCTCCGGTGTGGTCAGCGAGATGACTCTCGCGGAGCTCCGTGAGCTCGACTTCGGCAGTTGGCACGACGCAGACGCGCCCGCTTCGGTGCTCACGCTGCGCGACCTGCTCACGCTGACTCTCGACTGGCGACGCCCCGTGCGGCTGTTCATCGAGACCAAGCACCCCGTCCGTTTCGGAAGTCTCGTCGAGCAGAAACTGCTCGAGGCGCTGCACGAATTCGGCGTTGCCACACCGCCGTCGGCCGATCACAGCCGCGCCGTGGTCATCTCGTTCTCGTCGGCGGGCGTGTGGCGGATTCGACGTCACGCGCCGATGTTGCCGACGATCCTGCTCGGCGACACGGCCCGGGTCCTTGGCGGTTCGGCGGCGACCGCGGTCGGTGCGACCGGAATCGGACCCTCGGTCGAGACGCTCCGCATGCACCCCGAGATCGTCGACAAGGCCGCGGCAGCCGGACGCGTCACGTACTGCTGGACGGTCGACGAGCAGGCCGACGTCCAACTCTGCGCAGACCTCGGTGTGCGTTGGGTTGCCACCAATCGACCGGCCAAGGTCCGTGACTGGCTGGTGACCGTCGACTGATCCCCAACGTGAGAGGGTGGACCCATGGCCAAGAAGAGCAAACGAGGATCCGGTCCGCGTCCCGGGAGTAACCGAGCCGAGCGCGTCGCCGCGCGAAAGGCCCGCGCTGCAGCGACACTCGAGCCCTCACCCCGTCCGTTCGCGGGCCTTGCGGCCGAGTGCGACCTGGTGGCACTGCGGTCGTTCGTCAGTTCCGCGACAGCGGTACTCGACCTCATCGAGCCGGGGCCCACGCTGCCCGAACCTACGTCGGTGATGCCCGACAACGCGCCCCGTCCCGCCCCCAAACCGGGCGAGCGCAACAAGGTGCTGCTGGCAACCATCCTGCCCGGTGCCGTCCCCGCCGTCGTGCGCGAATTCCGCACCGCGCCACAGGGCGTCGCGGCAACGCAAACCGATCCCGATCCGGATGACGTCAACTCTGCTCTCGCCCAGTCGATTTCATGGGCTGCGCACGCGAAGATCGGCGACGAGTACGCGGGTCCGGCGGCGGAGTACGACGGTACGCTCGCCGACGTTCTGAAAGCCGATGCGCCACTGGACATCATCGTCCACGACGACTTCTCGTGGTGGTTCCCCGACGGTGCCGAGGTGCCCGCCGAGATCGCTCCGATGGTCGAGCGCGCGAGCGACACCGTGCTGCCGACAGCGAGGCTGCACCCCAAGAGCGGCGTCGGCGCTCCGTGGTGGGTCGACGCAGGCGATCGCGCACACCTTCGGTGGGTACGACCAGAAGCCGAGGACGTACTGATGAACGCGCTGGCGCGGTTACACGCGGCCGGGCACCTCACGCTCGGTGAGGGCTCGCGGTTCGCCGGTTCGTTCCGCACGCATGGTCTCTTGGTGCCCGTCTTCGATCTCGACAACGAGATGCACCACGAAGAGTGGTATCCCGGCCTCGATCAATTCGACGCCTGGCTCGCCGAAGCGCTCACCGCCACAAGCGATCTGACCATCGACGAGCGCAGCTCACGAGATGGGCTGCGTACCCGCCAGGTGACGATTCGCTGACCGCTCAGTTTGCCTTCTGGTCGGCTTTGGTGAAGATGACGTACTGGGCAGAGGTCTGCTGGTACACGTCCTTGGGGTCGGTGCCGACCAGCTCGGCCACGTACCGGCCATAGCTGACCTCGCACCAATAGCCCGTGACATTCTGGGTGACCTCGGAGAGGCAGCGCGCCGCAGGAAGATTGGGGGGTGCGGGCACGGGCTTCATTCCGCGCGCACGGTTGGAATTCTCGAAGGTGTCCATGATCTTCTTCGCGCCCTCGGGGGTCTTCGCCCGGTAGACGGTTGCCCTGTCCATCGCGTTGGCGGTCGATCCGACCTCGTTCAGCAGGCGGAAGTCTGCCGGCGGATCCGACGAGAAGAACGACATCGATCGCGGCCCGTATACGGCTCGGACGTTACCCGGATTGGGCGTCTTGACCTTCGCGTCCTTGATCTCCTGGTCGGTGTAGGGCAACGCATAGATCAGGATGTGGTTCTGGTCCATGATCAGCTGCTTCTTGGGCTGATTGCGTGCCTCCCGTTCGGCCTTGGTCGGCGTGGCCGGGAACTGATCGATCAGTGCGGTCTGCAGGTCGACGGCCTTCTTGATGGCAGGCTGTAGCTGGTCCTTCTGCGCGTCTGTCGTCTGGTAGTAGGTGAAGAGCACGTAGGTGTTGTGCGCGGTGATGGAGACGAGGGCGGTGGTTCCGTTGGTGTTCCCGGGGACCGAGATCACCCGGCTCCCCGACATCCCGTCGACGCGAACCGTGGTGGCCTTGGGGCGCTTGAGATAGGCGTCGGCCATCTGATTCGCCGCGGCGGTGGCGTCGGCAGGGGTGATGTAGCGGGTCACGAAGTTGTTCAGTTCCCGCTTGGTGCCCGCCCGAATCGTCTCGTCAGGCGTAGAGGCCGAAACGACGTAGCCGTAGAGGATCGCGTCGTTGGCCTTCACATTTGCGACGTCGTCGCCGACGACCGCTCGGACATTGGTCGTGCTGTAGAGAACCTGCATCGGCAAACCCATGTTGGTCAGGTCGGCGTCGATCTCGAACGGCGCGACGATGTACTGCGCCATCCGCTGCGCGTCGTAGGTGACGACCTCGTCTCCGGTTGCCTCACCGAATGGTTTCCGAGGTTCGGTCGGGTACTTGCCGGTGTCGAGGGACTTGACGTCGACGACCGCGTTCGCTGCCGGGTCGGAGTCGTTGACAGCGTTGCCGTCGACGGTGCACCCCGCGAGTGCGGCGGCAACGGCGAACAGTGAAACTGTCTGCGCGACAACGTGTTTACGACGCATCGGTGCTCTCTTCATGTTGTTAGTTCGCATTCTGATCGGCCTTGGTGAGAATCACGTACTGAGCGGAGGCCTGCTGCTGTACGTCCTTGAGGTCTTCGCCGAAGACCTCGCCGACGTAGCGGCCTACCCGAACCTCGCACCAGTATTGGGTGAGATTGCGCGCGATCTCTTGAGCGCATCGCGCGCCGGGGAGGTTGGGTGGTGCCGGCTGCGACTTGCGCCCGCGGGTTTTGTTGCCTGTGGCGAGGGTGTCCATGATCTTCTTGGCGCCATCGGCGGTCTTGGCCCGGTACACGGTCGACCGCTCGACCGCGTTGGCCGTCGAGCCGGTTTCGTTCAAGAGCGCGAAGGTGCCGGGCGGATCGTCACTTCTGAACGACATCGCCCGAGGGCCGTAAACGGCTCGCACGTTGCCCATATTCGTGTCGGCGATATCGCCTTCTTCGAGTTCCTTGTCGCTGTAGGGCAGCGCATAGATCAGAACGCGGCTCTGGTCCATGAGGAGCTTCTGGGAAGGCCGCGTGTGTGCGGCCGCTTCCTCCTTGGTCGGCGCCGCCGGGAACTGATCGATCAGTGCACTCTGCAGATTGACCGCTTTGCTGATCGCGGGCTCGAGCATGTCCTTCTGAGCGTCGTCGACCGTGTATGAGGTGACGAGCACGTAGGTGTTGTGGGCGGTGAACGACGCCATCGAGGTGTTGCCCGGCTCGCCGCCGGGGGATGTCAGGACACGGCTTCCCGACAATCCGGCCGGGCGAACCGGCGTGGTCTTCGGTCGCTTGCCGTACACATCTGCCATCTGGTTCGCGGCCGCGGTGGCGTCGGCCGCGGTCAGGTATCGCGCCACCATATTGTTCAGTGAGCGCTTGGTCCCGGTGCGCAACATGCTGTCAGGAGTCGACGCCGAGGCGACATAGCCGTAGAAGACGTTCTCGTTGGCGGGAACTCCGCCGACGTCCTCGCCGACAACAGCCTTGACGTTGCTCGACCGACTGAAGAGCATCTGTGTCGGCAAGCCCATCTGAGTGAGATCCCGGTCGATTTCGAAGGGCGCGACGATGAACTGCGCCATCCGCTGCCCCTCGTATTGGAGGACATTCTCGACGGTCGGCTTGCCGAACGGCTTGCGTGGCTCGGTGGGGTACTTACCGGTGTCGAGCGACTTGACGTCGATTGCTGCGCTCGCGGCAGGGTCGGAGTCGTTCACGGCATGCCCGTCGACAGAACAGGCGCTGAGCAAGATCAGCGCAGCAAGTGCGCTGGTCATCGCCGCACGCGTTCCAGGGCGCATGCCAGCCATCACGTTGTTCACCCCCTCCGGTGCTGCGCAATCGGTCGGTTCCGGCCACTGACCGAATTGTTCACTTCGCTCAGCAGGCTAGTACACGACGCCCCGATGACCGCTGCCCGTGTCATTCACGTCATCTAGATGGCACAGTGCCAACGGCAGGACGTTAGACTCACGCCCTGTCGGGCCGCGGATGGGGTTTCGGTCGGAAGCGGTGTACCGGCAACGCGGCGCCGCGGCGAATCCGTCGGGGCATGAATGACGTCCGGGCATCAGCGACGTCGAGGCATAAACGATCGGGTACGGGGCGAGAGAATGGCTGCACAGGCGCAGGGTGCGACGGAGCGGAAATCCGCTGCCGGCGACGCGTCGGCCATTGTCGATGCCGCTTCGACGGTGCTCCGCGCCTACAAGATGGACACCCTTGCCGACGTTGCCGCCGCCAAACTCGCCCGCGACCGGCAAGCCCGCACGGTTGTGGTCGTCGGAGAGGTGCAGCGGGGCAAGAGTTCGCTGGTCAACGCCCTCGTCGGGCAACGGGATCTGTGCCCCGTCGGTGTCGAGGTGACCTCGTCGACCGCGGTGTCGGTCACCGTCGACTCCGCCCTCGACGTCGACGAGACGGCCGAGCTGTTCTTTCCGTCCGGGACGTCGCGGACCACGCCCGTCGACGAACTCGCGCAGTGGGTGACCACCGACGGTGCACATGTCCGCGATCCACAGGCCGAGGAGCTTCCGACGTCGGCCGCGGTCGCGGTGCGGACTGCACGCGTCTCCGACATGACGATGGTCGACACCCCGGGGGTTGGCGGGCTCGACGTCGGGTTGGCCAAACTGGCTACGCAGTCGGCCCAGCAGGCGTGTGTGCTGGTTCTGGTGTGCGACGCGTCGTCGCCGTTGACTGCCCCGGAGATGGAGTTCGTCCGCGAGGCGTCGTCGACAGTCGATTCGGTCATCGTGGTGGTGACGAAAACCGACAAGAATCTTCGACGCTGGCGAGAGATCGTCGGTGAGAACGAGCGCCTGCTGACCCGCGAGATCGGACGTCCATTCCCGGTTTTCGGGGTGTCGAGCCTTCTCGCGTCGCTCTCGACCGAACTCGCCGACCCCGCAGAGCAGGAGCGGCTGGAGCACGAGAGCGGCATCGCGACGTTGCGTTCCGAACTCACCCGACGACTCGACGCCGCGGCCGAGCTCCCGGAGGCCGACGCGGTGCGCACCTGCCTCGAAGGTCTGAAGGTGTTGCGCTCCAAGATCTCTCGTGAACTCGACGCCGTGCAGGCCGGCGCGAAGGCGCTGCCCGACCTCACTGCTGAGCGGGACAGGCTCACCGAATTGCAGGAGCAGGCACGCGAGTGGGAGCAGTACCTCGCCCGTGACCTCACGTTGCTGCGGCAGCAGGCGGTCGATGGTCTCGAACGACGCCTCGACGACGTGCGCGACAAGTGGACGCTGTACGTCAACAAGCACGGCATGCAGGTGCTGCGCCGCAGCGAACAGAAGTTCACCGCCGACATGCACGCCGACCTCCAGTTGGCGATGGCGCAGACTCTCGCCGAGTTCCTGCAGCGACTTCACGACACCGTGGTCGCGCCACGATTCACCGACGACCCCACCGTGTGGGAAGAGTTGCGCTCGCAGATCGTCGAATCCATGCAGGACAAGCGAATCGAGACACATCAGGTCGCGAGCAAGCGGCACGGTCTGCTCGATCCGACGCTGCTGACGATGGGTGTCGTCGGATCATCGACGCTCGGCGGAATACTCGGACTGAGCGCTCTGATGGGTGTCGGCGTCGTGGTCGGCACGGTGTGGGTCGGCGTGAATCTGGGTTTCCGCGCGATCCGAGCAGGCAAAGCGAACCTGCTGACCTGGCTGCGGGAGACCATCGGAGCGACGAAGGCAGCAACCGGTCGCCTCCTCGAGAGTGCCGTCGCGCAGGCGCGGCCCGAGATCGTCATCCGCTATCGAAACTATCTGCGTGAGAACATCGAGACCCTGCAGAACACGATCAACGAGGTTCAGAAGGCGGCGCAGTCCGACTCCGCGTCGCGCGACAAGACCGTCACTCGTCTGACGTCGAACCTCGAGGTTGTCGACAAGCGGATCGCCTCGGCCGAGAAGTACCTGGCTCAGGTGAAACGATGACCACGTCCTCCGGCAACGATCCGGTGCACGCCGCTCTCGATCGCGGTCTGCGACAACTCGCCGGTCTCGGTGGCGACCTCGTCGAGCACGCCAACTCGATCGGCACCATCCTGTGGTCGCCGCCCCGCGTGGTCATCGTCGGACGGCTGAAGGCCGGTAAGTCGACGCTGGTCAACGCGCTGATCGGGGCGCCGGTCGCCGAAACCGCTGCGCTCGAGGCCACCAACGTCGTCACCGTCTACTCCGATGGCAGCCCGTCGCGTGCCGAGATCGTCGGAATCGACGGCCGACGCCATCGCGTCGCCGTCGCGGCTCATCAGCCGGTCGACCTACCGCTGCCGTCGTCGGAGATCCAGTTTGTCGAGCGGTGGATGCCGTCGGCGTCGTTGCGCCAGCTCACGCTGATCGACACGCCCGGATTGTCGACGCTGACAACCGAAAACGACTCGGCGACGAGGCGCGCCGTGATCGACGGGTTCGAGCAGACGCGCACGGCGTCCATCGACGCCGACGCCGCGGTCTTTCTGTTCGACGCCGCGCCGCGCACCGACGAGATCGAGTTCCTCTCCCAGCTCCCATTCACTCCGCTCAACATGCTCGGAGTGTTGTCGCGAGCCGATTCGTTCGGCGAGGGCGCACTCGGACGACGCGACCCGATTCCGTACGCCGCCGACCACGCGCGCGTTCTGGCCAAGCAGTTGTCGGAGACGGTCAGCGACGTCGTGGCGATTTCCGGACTCATGGCCCAAACCAGCCACACCGGCATGCTGACCGAGGATCTAGCGGCGGCGTTGGCGCGGCTCGCGCCGTTGTCCAGGCTCGACGTGGTGCGCACATTCGACAACGACGACGTCCGCAGTGAACTGTCGCCGCAGGTACGCGCGCGCTTGCTCGGCCTACTCGGGGAATACGGCGTGCTCAACGGTCGCCAGATCGCCGCGCGCGGAGCGTCGGAGCTCAATGCCTGGCTGATGTCGCTGTCGGGTATCGGTCAGTTGCGTGGCGAATTGACCACGTCGATAGCCCGGTATGCCGTTCTGCATCGGGCACACCGTATTCTTGCCCGACTCGATCAGTTGGCTTTCACCCATCCGGCGCGCGATCACATTCGGACGCTCACGATGGAACTTCGCAACAAGCCGGAGTTGCATCTGGTCACCGTCCTCGAGGACTACCAGCGCATGCTCCGTACCGACCCCAACGCGGCGGTCACCGAGGAACTGCACACCATCCTCCGTGCAACTTCAGCGGCCGGGCGCGTCGGGCTACCCCCATCCGCACCGTCGCATGCCGTCGCCGCAGAGGCACAGCGTCGTCTGGCGATCGCGCACCAGCGTTCACTCGCCACGAGCTCAGCGGCAGAGGATGCCGCCATCGTCACCCTGATCCGCAGCTACACCCCGTTGACCACACCGACCGCCACCAGATGAGCAACCGCTCACCGAGCAACACACAGGACACCCACACGCATATGTCACCGACCTGGATTCTCGCCATCGACTTCGGTACGTCGAATTCCGCTGCCGCGCATTCGGGTGCGACAAGCGGAAGTATCGAGACGCTGTCGCTCTCGCATACGAGCAATCTGATGCCGTCGAGCGTGTATGTCGCGTCCCCCGAACGGATTTCCGTCGGTGAGCCCGCGCGCAACCTCGCGCAGCAGAATCCGGTCGGTTTCGTCGCCTCTCCCAAGCGACTGATCACGGGTGCCCCCACGACGGTGATCGCCGGCTACACGATGCCGTCGGCGCTGCCGGTGGCCGCGGTGATGTCGGCGATCATCTCCCGCGGCAAAGCAGCGCACGCGGGGCAATTGCCGGCGCAGGTCGTCCTGACCCATCCCGAGGCGTGGGCGCCACAGCAGGTCGGCGTACTCGCCGAGGCGGCGATGCGTGCGGGCATCGACGGCTCGCGCATCACGACCATCTCCGAACCACGCGCTGCCGCAGCGCATTACAGCCGATCACACGCCATGCAGCCCGGAGCGCGGATCGCCGTCTTCGACTTCGGCGGCGGCACCCTCGACATCGCGGTACTCACAGTGACCGGGCCGAACGCGTTCCAGGTGATCGCTGCGCGCGGTGACAACGGCCTTGGTGGCAAGAACATCGATGCGCTGATCCAGCGATGGGTGGAGCAACGGCTCGCCGACCGCGACCCTGAACTGGTCGAGTGGCTGCGTCGACGTGCGCCGGTCGACGTCATGCAGAGCCTGCAGGAGTCCATCCGCAGCGCCAAAGAGCTGCTGTCCGAAGCGCCCTCGGCGACCATCACGATCAACAACACACCGCAGGGTCGGCAAACCCTACAGATCACCCGCGACGAATTCGACGAACTGATCGCGCCGGCAGCCGAGCAGGCGTTGCGTCTGACCAGGGCAACGCTGCTCGACGCCGGGATCACGCATCCGGAACAGTTGACAGCCCTGTACCTGACGGGCGGGTCGTCGAGGATTCCGCTCATCCAGCAGCGGCTCGGTGAAATCGGTCCCGTCGCCACGCTCGACGACCCGAAAACCGTTGTTGCACAGGGCGCTTTGGTGACAGCGGTCGGCGATCGTGCTGCCGACACCCGTGAGCGTCCGGCCGCCCCGGCCGCAGCCGACCTGATGGCGCCGACCGCGCAGCAGGCTGCAGACGGCCGATATCCCGCCGGTGCATCGCAGGCGCCCGCCGGGCAGCGCGCTGCGGCGACGCCGTCGCCGACACCGCCGTCGTCGGGCGGACGAAAGTGGGGTCGGGTCGCGCTCGTCGGTGTCGCGGTCGTCGCGGTGGCCGGCATCGTGGTCGGTGGTATTGCGCTCGCGAATCGTGGTGGCGGAGATGACAATCCGAACCAAGCGGCGCAAAGCTCGACGGCCGCCACGCAGACGGCGGCGAATGGTAGTGCGATCGTCACAGATGAGAAGCAGCTCTACAGCCTCCTGCCCTCGGCGTTGCAGGACGGCGTCGAAGATTGCCGCAAGAGCGACTTCACCACCAATGGCGCGCTCTCCATGATGTGCAACATCAAGGAGGACGGACCGTTGGGGTCGTTCTTCGAGAAGAAGTCCTACGGGGGAATCGACGGGTTCGTCAGCTTTTCGTCTGACTCCACGGGAGCGCAGAGCTCGATCACCTCGCTCCGCAACGGAACCCAGAGCGACGGGAAGGGCACGCTGGTCGAGGATTCCGCTCGCGTGTCGGCAGCGGAGATCAAGCCGGACGGCGGCACCAAGTCGTACATCGCGACCTACGCGAACACGTCGACCAACCTCCAGGTGACCACGTTCGGACTCGAATCGGTCGCCGACGGCAAGACGTATCTGAGTCGCGCCGGATTGATTTCCTGATCCGCGGAACATTCCACGCATCCGGTCGCATCCAATCCCTGAAAGCGTCCAAACCCTGCACGCATCAGTAAGCCCGCTCGAGATGACGGGCTCGAGAGAAAGAAGTCGGACATGAGCGAGACCCGAGATCCCGGCAACATCGCCGACAACATCGAGGTCGAAGGCAACTTGACCGTCGTCTCCGTCGAAGACGCCGACAAGGACGGGACTCCCGAGAAGGTCGAGATGCAAGACGACGCCGGAAACAAGATCGTCGCAACCTTCGAGGACAACGGCGACATCAGCTACACGCGGAACGGCGAGCCCGCGGGAACGCTATCCGCCAACGGGGAGTACTCGAACGCTGACAATTCGAGCACTGAGGCTCCGAGCGAGGATTCGAGCACCGAGCCTCCGAGCACGGAGGCCCCGACTGCCGAGGATTCGAGCACCGAGGCCCCGAGCGCCGAGGATTCGAGCACTGAGGATTCCAGCACTGAGCCCACTGAGGCCACTGCCTCGACGTCCGAGCAGGACGCAAAGCCGAGTATCAGTCCGGACGAGCCCTACGACGAGAAGTCCGCCCCGGACGCCCAGGCAAGCCCTGCCGACGCCCAGTCCGAGAACTCATCGCCCTCGGACCCGGCACCGGCCGAGGACGCGGAGGCGCCGGCCGAGGACGCCGCGCCGGCCGAGGATGCCGCGCCGGCTGATGACGCTGCACCGACTGATGACGCTGCTGCACCGGCCGAGGATGCTGCTGCACCGGCCGAGGACGCTGCACCGGCTGAGGATGCTGCACCGGCTGAGGATGCTGCACCGGCCGAGGATGCTGCACCGGCTGAGGACGCTGCTGCACCGAGCGAGCCTGCTGCACCGGCTGAGGATGCGGAGGCACCGGCCGATGATGCTGCTGCACCGACAGAGTCCGCTGCCCCGACTGACGCTGCAGCCCCGACTGACGCTGCTGCACCGACCGAAGCTGAGGCACCGGCCGAGGATGCCGCACCGACCGACGCTGCCGCGCCGACCGAAGCCGAGGCGCCGACGAAGGATGCTGCGCCGCAGGAGTCCGAGAAGTCCGCGGTGGAGTCGCAGACCGGGCTGCACGCTGATTCGACTGTTGACGTCGATGGCGACGGCAACGTCGACGTCGTGCACCTCAGCGACGACGACGGCAATCAGGTGAACGCCTACCTCGACAGCGAGGGCAACGTCACTCTCCTCGAGGGAGATACCGATGGCGACGGCAAGATGGACACGGTTGCGTATGCGGGCGAGAACGGCACAACCGTCTTCGAATCGGATACCGATGGCGACGGGGTCGCGGACCTTCGCACGATCACCGACGAGCACGGCCAGGTCCGCGAGGTCGATACGTTCGACGAGCAGGGCAAAGTCGACAGCGCGACCATTGACGTCGACGGGGATGGCACCGCCGACGTGAAGCTCATCGACAGTGATCACGACGGCAAGTTCGACACCACCGTTCTCGACGTCGACAACGACGGCGTTGCCGACACCGTGCTCACCGACGCCGATGGTGACGGCAACGCCGACACCGTGAGCTACGTCTACGGTGGCCCCGACGGCGCGTCCGATCCGTCGGCACACGACGACTCGCACGAGACGTACGGCACCGATTCGGATACCTACGACGACCACGGTGCGCACGACGATCACCACGGAGACGTTTCCGTCTGATCGGCAGGTCGTCTGGTCGAGGCGGAGTTCGACCTGTCGTCCAGTCGCCGGACACCACACATTCGGGCCGCACCGGGCGGCAGCCCCATCGCAGATCGCGGGGCTGCCGCCCGGTGTCGGTCGCGGCGCCTGAGCGTCGTTCACCCATCGAGAAGGCGGACCTTCCATGACAACCACTGTTCCCATGCCCGGAAGCGTGAGTGTCGAATCGTGTGTGTACGCGCTCGGTGACACGACGCGGTTGACAGTGGGAGCGGCGCTCGACAACGACATCGTCGTCGATCACCGGGATGTACGCGAACACCACCTCGCGATCGAATGGCGTGATGACACATGGCATCTCGTGAGTGTCGACGGGGCGACGCTGGTCGTGTCGGGTGCATTGGTCGTCGACTTTCCGATCACCTCGACGACGTCGGTGCACCTCGGACCGCCGGCATCGGCGCCGATTCTCGTCGTCGCGCTCGCGACCGAAGAGGTCGAGCACGGTTCACCCTCCGACAACCCGTCGGTGACGCTCATCGGACGTGGCCCGACCAACGATCTCGCCGTCGACGACGTGCTCGTGTCTCGACGACATGCTCGCCTGGTCGTCGGACCCGGCGAACGGCATCTCGAGGATCTCGGCAGTGTCAACGGCACTTTCGTCAACGGACACAGGATATTTGGGCGAGCCGCGGTCACCGACGGCGACCTGGTCACCGTCGGCAACACCGACCTCATCGTTCGAGGCGGCGATCTCCTCGCAGCGGGGATCAGTGCAGTCGGGTCCAACACTGCCTGGGGAGGGTTGCAGGTCGAGGGCATCGGGCTCGTCGTCGACCGCACCAAAGAACTCCTCCACGACGTCGATCTGGTCGCCGGGCCGGGAACGCTGACAGCACTCGTCGGCCCATCCGGTGCAGGCAAGTCGACCCTGTCGAAGATTGTCGCCGGCCTGACCGCTCCCACGTCGGGGCGGGTGTTGTTCGACGGTCACGACGTCCACGCGGAGTACGAGTCGCTGCGCACGCGCATCGGCATGGTGCCCCAGCACGACGTGCTGCACCGCAAACTGACTCTGCGGCAGGCACTTCGGTTCGCAGCCGAGCTTCGGCTCCCGGAGGACCTGCCCGAATCCGAGCGCGACCGCGTGATCGCGGGGGTGCTCGATGAGCTCCAACTGTCCGAGCACCTCGACACCCGAGTCGACGCGCTATCCGGCGGTCAACGCAAACGAGCCTCGGTGGCGATGGAATTGCTCACCGGCCCTTCACTTCTCATCCTCGATGAGCCGACGTCCGGCCTCGATCCGGCACTCGACAGGCAGGTCATGACGACGCTGCGTCGACTCGCCGACGCGGGGCGCACGGTCATCGTTGTCACGCATTCGCTGACGCACCTCGCCATGTGCGATCAGGTGCTGTTGCTCGCACCCGGCGGCAAGACGGCCTTCCGCGGCCGCCCCGACGAGGTGGCTCCCGCGATGGGAAACAGCGATTGGGCCGAGATATTCTCCTACGTGGCAAGCCATCCCGACGATGCCTATCGCAGGCATCTCGCGCGAACCAACGGGCACGCCTCGCATCGGCACCAATCGACGCCGAGCACACGGGTTGTGCGGACGTCTCCCCAGACCAGTGCTCAGCGCCAGGCGAGCACCATTGCCCGCCGCCAGCTGCGACTGATTCTCGCCGATCCCGGATACCTTGCCTTTCTCGTGGTGATGCCGCTCGTCTTGGGGCTGCTGACGTTGGTGATCCCCGGCAGTGCCGGTTTCGGCGTCAACACGGCTCAGAACACCGCGGGAGAATCGCTTCAGGTTCTCGTCATCATGGTGATCGGAGCCTGTTTCATGGGCACGGCGCTGACGGTCCGCGACCTCGTCGGTGAACGCGACATCTTCGAACGCGAACGCGCAGTAGGACTTCGCCCCGGCTCGTACCTGACCGCCAAGGTCGGGGTCTACTTCGGCGTGGCGATCGCGCAGTCGACGACGATGGTGGTGATCTGCTATCTGGGCAAGGGACTGCCGTCCGGAGGTGTCGTGGGGGCGGCGCCTGTCGAGTTGCTCGGTGCGGTCGCGGCCATCGCATGCGTGAGTACGGTTGTCGGACTTGCTATCTCGGCCACCGTGAAGTCCAACGAACAAACAATGCCGCCCCTGGTCATCCTCGTCATCTCACAATTGGTGTTCTGCGGCGGGCTCTTTCGACTCAGCGCACCGGGACTGTCGCAGCTCGCGTGGCTCTTCCCGTCGTACTGGGGGTACGCCGCGTCGGCGATGGCGGTGGACCTGCCATCGATCGCGCCGCTGGCCCCACAGACGCGCGGGGCGCACCTCTGGGAGCCCGCATTCGGCAACGCGCTTCTGACCGCAAGTGCGCTCACGCTACTCGGCGTACTCCTGATCGCGTACACGGCGTCCAAGCTCCAGTTGAAACGATGAACACCAGAGTGACCCATGTCACAGAGATTCTTCGACGCCGCGCGGCACATTCGGAGGGTCTCGGCGCATCCAATCTCTGACGGTGCGAGAAGCGCACCGAACGAGCCGAGGAGATCCGATGTACCCCAACCAGAACCAGCCGATGCCCGCTTACCGTGCCGCTGCCCAGGTCGGACTCGATGACCGCACCACCGTGATGAGGCCGTCGGGTCGTGACATGAATGCCTCCGGTGTGCAGCGTCCGCCGGTGCAGGAGAGCCCTTCGACGGCGTGCCCGTCGTCGAACATGGGTTGGGCCGCCGCGGCGCTGATCTTCTTCTGGCCGCTGGCCTTCGCGGCCTTCGGGCACGCGGGCAGGGTCTCGACGCTGTGGATCTCGGGCGACCGCGTCGGTGCGCAGCACGCGTCCGACCAGGCAAAGAAGCTCGGAAAGTACGCCCTGATCATGTTCGGGGTGGGGTTCGTACTCACGATCGTGCTCTACGTCGTGGTGATCGCATCGGCGGTGTCATCGATGTCGGCGTACCAAGGCTGACACACACCTGGCAGCATCTAACCGAGAAAGCCGGCGCGCAGTGGAACCGACAGCCGCCTGCTACGAACGAAGGAGATACGGATGAGCGCTGATGACGACTCCATCCTGACTGCGCTGGGCATCTCGCCCGACGACGTGCAGGCCCCTCCGCCCGGGGTGTTCGAGCACGCGCTGTCCGCTGCATTCGAGTCGGATGCTCCCGCAGACGACAGCACCGTCCCCGACATGGACGACGAGCCCAACGTGCCCGCTGACGACGACGTCGTCGTCGAAGACGGCGTGTATCACGAAAACGGTCAAGACGGTGACGACCAACATCAGGGCGGCCACGACGACGGTGGTGCTGTGTCGGCAGACCCCGCGGTCCTGCATGGCGACGACGATCCGACGTTGCAGCACGACGATTCAACCGGGCACGACGTCGACCTCGCCGAGGGCGATTACGGCGATCACGACGGTGGTAGTGGACATCACGACGGGGGCGACTACCACCTGTGAGCGCCGCATGAGCACAATGCTCGATGAGCTGAATTTCGAAGACCGCACACGTCTTCGCACCGGTGGCATATCTGTCACCGGTGCGGAGGCGTTTGATTGATCGGGAGCATCTGTGGACGAAGCGGTACTCGTGATGCAGGCACGCGACGGCGACCAACGCGCCTTCGCGGATCTGGTCAATGGCCATCGCAACCAGATCTGGGCCGTCTGCCTACAGATCTGCGGCAATCAGCACGACGCCGAGGACGCGCTCCAGGCAACGTTGCTCGCCGCGTGGCGCAACCTCGACAAGTTCCGCGGCGAGGCGAGATTCTCCACCTGGATGCACCGGATCGCCGCCAACAATGCGCTCGCACTGATCCGCAAGCGCAAGGCGAACACCACCCTCACCGACTTCAGCGACCCCGAGGCGCCGGTGACCCTCGACGCCGACGATTCGGCACCCCGATTCGATGAGCAGATAGCGCTGCGCGATCAATTACGCGAAGCACTGCAACAACTCTCGGACGACATCCGCGAAGCGGTTGTGCTGCGTGAGTTCGGCGACTTCAGCTACGCCGACATCGCCGAGCATCAGGGCGTCGGCGTGCAGACGGTGAAATCGAGACTCAACCGCGGGCGCACACAGCTCGCACAATATCTTCGCGCGCACACGACGGTCGAGTCATAGCGCGCGTACGGATTTCGTCACGGCTGCCAGGTTTGTGCCGACCGCGGATCGACGTTGTCACGACGGCGGTGATCGCCGACAAGGGCGAAATCCTCAGCGACAGTTGCGGCCAATTCGACGAACGCGCGCCGCGTCGACTTGGCGAGGAGATCGAGGTCGACTTCTGCTCCCTCGGAGAGGTGTTCGTCGAACGGGATCACCTGTACGGCACGGGTCCGTGCCAGGAAGTGTTGCGCCAGTTGGGTGAGATCGATGCTGGCGCTGCCACGTCGGGGTCCGCTCAGGACGACAACAGCCCGTGACACCAGGTGGCCGTAGCCATGCGCTTCGAGCCAGTCGAGGGTCGCGCTGGCACTGCGTGCGCCGTCGAGGGCGGCCGTCGACACGATGATCAACGAGTGCGCGAGATCGAGGACACCGTCCATCGCCGAATGCGACAGTCCCGTACCGCAGTCGGTGAGGATGATGTTGTAGAAGCGCTCGAGAACCTGGATCACCGTGCGGTAGTCCTGCTCGTCGAAAGTCTCTGCCGTAGCCGGATCACGTTCGGAGGCAAGGACTTCGAGTCGACTGACAGACTGTGAGGTGTGTCGTCGGACATCTGAGTAGCGGTGGATCTGATCGTCGAGGAGGACGTCCTGCACCGTCGACGAGGTCTGCTGGGGAACCCGCTGCGACAACGTCCCGAGGTCGGGGTTGGCGTCGACGGCGATCACGCGATCGCCGCGCAGACTGGCGAAGGTCGAGCCGAGACCCACTGTGGTGGTTGTCTTTCCGACGCCACCCTTCAGTGACAGCACCGCGATGCGGAAGTCGCCGTGGACCGGCGCATTGAGCTGCCTGACCAGTTCGTCGTGGTACACGGTCGCTCGCGACTCACTGGGGCTGATGGTGCCTCCGGAGATGCGGTGCACCGTGCGACGCCAGCCCGACCGTGGTGGTCGACGCGCCTTTCGGAGGAGCATTCCGGAGTCGAGGCCGGGTGCGTTGTACTCCTGCGGCGCAACGGGTGCACCGAACTGTGGCGGCGCCCCGAATCCTGCGGGGGCACCGAATCCTTTGGGCGCACTGAATCCTGTGGGCGCACTGAACTGTTGGGGTGCGCCACCTTGCGGCGGGACTTGCTGGGGTGGGACTTGTTGCGGTGGGCCTTGCTGGGGTGCCCCGAAAGGGGGTCCGGCGTGCGGTGGCAGTGATTGAGGCGGCACTCCGTGGTTTGGTGCGGCGTGCGGTGGCACGGTGCCGCGAGGCGGCGGCGCGAAGTGGGGCGCGTCGGGGTGTTGCGGTGCCGCTACGGGGTCGCCGGCCCACTCATTCTCGGCGGCAGGAACCCAGCTCGGCAGTGGCGCCGGCGGTCCAGCTTCCGACTGTGGCGCTGCAGATTGTGCAGCTTCGGAGTGGGCACCTTGAGACTGTGGGTGCTCTTGCGGGGCGACATCCGGCCGGGCAGTGCCGCTTTCAGCAGAAGCATGGCCTTCAGGCGATGCAGCGACCCCAGAGGGCCCAGCGACCTCAGACGACCCAGTGGCCTCAGAAGATCCACGAACCTCCGGAGCGGCGGTGGTTTCCCGAGGAGCGGCGGGTGCGCGCAGCGAATCGCCGCCGGCTGGGGCAGGCGGGCCCGCCAGCCACGGCGGAACGTGTGGTGCTCGGTGGTTGTCGGCCGTCACGGTACATCCTCGCAATGTCGAAGTTCGGCCATGACGTTACAACGGGGCGGGTGGCGGTGCGGAATCGCAAGTCTGAAATCGCGGTAGTCGTCATTCACCCGATTGCGCCGCCCTGATCGGACAGCAGATCCTTCGGTATCTGCTTGCCAGACCGGATTGCGTCGAAGAACTGTTTGGTGTTGTCTCCCACGGCAAGTGAGTCGCCGTCGTCGGTCAGCTCAGACCCACCGGTCGGTGTGGTCGTGGTGATCGGGTCGTCGCTCAGCCACCACCCGAGCATGCCGAGGTTCCACAGATGTGTGCTGTTGTCGACGGTCAAGCCGTCGACCGCACCGCTGATGAACGGGAACAGACGGAACGGGTTGAGAAGCACGCCGGGGCTGGTGGCCTTCGACATCAGGGCCGACAAGAACTTTCGTTGATTGACCACGCGCTCGAGGTCGGCGTTGGGGAATGCTCGGGTGCGGACCAGGCCGAGTGCCTGTTGACCGTTGAGATCGTGACAACCCTTCGTCAGGTTGAGTCCTGCCTTGGGGTCGCGGAGCGATTGGTCGATGCAGATGTTCACACCGCCGACAGCGTCGACGAGGGTGTCGAAACCGCCGAAGCCGATCTCGGCGTAGTGGTCGATGCGGATGCCGGTGAGTTGCTCGATGGTTTTGGCCAGCAGTTGCGGACCGCCGAAGTTGTACGCCGCGTTGATCTTGTAGCTGCCCTGACCGGGGATCGCGACGTAGAGGTCGCGCGGGATGCTGATCAGCGTGGCCTTACCGCTGGGGGGCTTGTACGCGAGCATGATGGTGTCGGTCCGCGACCCGTCGCTGTCTCCGGTCGCGAGATCGTCCTTCTGCTGTTGGGTCAAGCCCTCGCGGGAGTCGCTGCCGACGATCAGCCAGGTGGTGCCGGGGGTGTCGGAGGGACGCCCGGCGTAACCGGGCAGAGCGTCGACGCGGTGCAGTTTGCTGTCGTAGTAGAAGAACAGTCCCAGCGACCCGAGGACGATCACGAGCAGGATGATCAGGATGATCCTGCCGATGCGTCTGGGTCGGCCGAGCTGTGGTCGACGAAAGCGTGGCTTTCCACGTCGAGGTGGCGACGCAGGGGGTGCGGTCTGACCCCGATCCGGGCGTCGAGGGGGAGCAGACGACCCGCCGCGCGACCGGCGGTCGTCGGGAGACACCGGCTCGGGCTTCTGCGTCGGCGCGTACGCGCGAGCGGCCCCGGCACCCGCGGCTGCACCCGCTGCCGCGTGCGAGGGTGTTGCGTCGGCGGGTTTGGCGTGGTCAGCGCCGCGTGGAGCGGGCTGTCGTGAGGGTGCGGGAGGCGCGGGGCGTCGAGGACCCGGCTGCGGGGGTTGGGCATGGTCGGGTGCTGCCGACCATGCCAGCGGAGGTTGGTACTCCGCGACACGACGACCTCGATCGTTTCCGCCTGCACCCGGCACCTGTCGGGTGGGGTCGTAGGCGTTTTTGGGCGCGGCGTTCGGGGGTGCGGCGTTCGGTGGTGCGGCGCGTCGAGGGGCGTGGTGCTGCGGGTCGGCCTGACGAACCGGATGCGGCACGGGATTGCGCGGTCGGCGGTCAGCGGGTGGCTGAGGTGCTGGATTTCGGCGCTGACCTGCGGGAGCGCGGTCTCTTCCAGGTGGCGTGGGCGCCGGATTCCGCGGCTGCTGCTCGTGCGGCGACGGACCACCGCGGCGCCGCATGTAGCGCGGATCTGGCTCATTCATCAGATCAAATGTACGCGGGCGCTCAGGCCTCAAGCGTCATTCACGCAGCGCACGGGCCGATGGCGTCGAGTGCTCACCCGACCCAACCGAGGTGATCGTGGAGCAGTGCGTAGCCGATGAACGCGACGACGTCGATGACCGCGTGCGCTATGACCAGCGGCCACACCCGGTTGGTGAGCTGGTAGTAGCGCCCGAAGACGAGACCCATCACGACGTTCCCGACGCCCGCGCCCACACCCTGGTACAGGTGATAACCCCCACGCAGGAGAGCGCTCGCGGCCAACGACATGTTCTCCGACGCTCCGAGCTGTCGTAGGCGGGTGATGAAGTAGGCGACGACGATGATCTCCTCCGCGGCCGCGTTGCCGATTGCGATGGCAATCAGCACCGGCCAGCGCCACCACGGACCGTCGACTTCGCTGGGGACGAGATGAGCGTTCATGCCGAGAGCTCGCGCTGCGGCGACGAGTGCCAACCCGGGCAGTCCGATCGCGGCAGCGAGGACAAGTCCCGGTGGAACGTCGCGGCCGCTCAGGCGGGCGAGTCCCACGCCGCGCAGGCGCAGGCCGGATCGCCACAGGAGATAGACGCCCAGGCCGGCGATCGCGAACAGTCGGAGCACGCTCATGAGTTGTCGCAGGAAATCGATCAGTCCGACGGACGAGCGGCTCGGATTGAGCGCGACCGTAGCGTTGCCGACTCCGCTGGTCAGCTGCAGCTCGATCAGCGAGAGGATGGCCGAGATCGCAGAGAAACCGAAGGTCAACACACCGACGATGACGAGTTCGACGATCAGCGCCCGTCGCTCGCGGGGGTCGTCGACCACGTCAACGACTCGCTGCGGGGCCGGTCGGACGATCGCTGCGATCCCACGCGTCACGTCGACCATGGCCGACAGCCTACGGCGCCGGCTGGGGCGAGGCGGCGCGGGAGCAGAGGCCAGCGCGGTCGGGCTGAGCACCGCGGTGGGTGTGGGCCGTCGTGCAGAAACTAGGGGAAGGATTCTTTCCTCGACTTGTGTGCCTTTGCTCGCGTTGTTTCTCGAGGAAGGGAACGGGACCCGGGGAAGAGTCGCGCCGACGCGCTGGAACCCGGGGAAGAGTCGCGCGGCCGGTCCGGAACCAGGGGAAGAGTCGGGCGCGCGGTCGGGCAGCCCTCCCGACCGCGCGCCCTGGCAGTCCAGTCGATGTCAGACGAGGGGTCTTCCGATTCGACTGGGCGGGGGTGGTCTTCGATTAATCCGGCAGGCTGTTCATAAACGGACAGCCAGCCAGGTTGCGTAGCGCCCGCGATAGCTCGGTGACGTCGTTCACCGGATGGGGGAAGGGAAGTCGGACGTCGGAGTCGCCTGCCGAACCCTCGACGCGGAAGCGCAGTCCGAAGCGGTCGAGTCCGAGTGGGCGCACCCGGCCCTGTCGGAGGTGGCGCGGAAGTCGACGTGCGAGTTGTCCGACGATGTCGGCGTGCGCGGCGTCGAGGTGGCTGATCCAGTCGTTCTCGTACTCCCAGAACGGGTCCGGCTCTGCGCGAGCGAGTTCGTGCGCGGGAACCGACGCGGCGCCGGCACCGCTCGCGACGACGGCGGTCTCGATCTGCAGCCGCATCATCGACCGTCCGTGGCCGATGTCGAGGAGTCCTTCGTCGGGGTGTTCCGTGGCGATCTCGACGGCGAGGTCGCGTTCGAGATTGGCCGGGATGTGATGCAGCCGTCCATTGAGCCAGATCAGGGAGCGAACCCGTTCGCGCAGGTCGATGGGTGCGCAGTCGGTGACCTCGACCATCGCGGGTAGGCCGTCGGGACTCTCGGCGGCCGCACGCATCGCCGGTCCCGCAGTGGGGACCAGGACGAATGCCTGTGTGTCGAAGAGGTGGACCAGGTCGACCTGGGTCGGGGTGGCGAGGTCGGCTTCGTGGCTGTGCAGTGCACTCTGCGAAGGCTCGACGGGCGATTCGACGGCCAGCATCGCGCTTCCCGCCCTTCGACATGCGGTGGCGATGACCTCGGCGTCCGTCGGTCTGTCGGTGACGGCTCGTGTCATGCGGTGCTCACTCCCGGTCGGCTGATGTGCTGTCCAGCTCATAGTAGGTAACCCTAACCTAAAGTCGTTTCGGGTGATCCGTCAATGGTTGTGATCGCGCGGAATCTGACGAGCGCGCGGCCGACGGGCTTCTCTGCGCTCGGCGTCGGACGACCGTTTCTTCGTGGCCGACGGATTGTCTGCGCAGGTCAGGGAGATGTTCACCTTGTGTCGACTAAGCTCGGGTCGTGTCAGTGTTCGCGTACTTCGGTCCGGCAGGGACCTTCACCGAGATGGCGTTGGACAAGATCCTCGCGACCGAAACGGGTGCCGCAGGGGTCCCGCGCCGCGACGATCACGACGAGGTGACCAAGGTTGCGGCGGCCAGTCCGGCCGCTGCGATCGCGTTGGTCCGCTCCGGCGACGCCGACTTCGCGTGCGTGCCCATCGAGAGTTCACTCGAGGGATCGGTACCGGCGACGATGGACGCGCTCGTCCCCGACGGCTCCAAGCGCGTGCAGGTCGTCGCCGAAACCGTGCTCGACGTCGCATTCGCCATCGCCGCCCCAACGGCCATCGATGCGTCGCAGGTGAGGCGGATCGCCGCATACCCCGTTGCATCGGCACAGGTTCGATCCTCCGTCGAAAAGCTGTATCCGGGAGCTGAATTCGTCGTGGCGTCGTCGAATGCCGGTGCGGCACAAGATGTCGCGGCCGGTAAGGCCGACGCCGCGGTGACCACGCGTCTGGCAGCGGAACTGTCGGAGCTGACCGTGATCGCCGACGAAGTTTCGGATGCTGTCGACGCCACGACGCGATTCCTTCTCGTCGGCAGACCGGTGTCGCCTCCGCCGCCGACCGGCGCCGACCGCACCGCCGTGATCCTCGAACTGCCGAACGAGCCCGGTAGCCTCATGTCGGCGATGAATCAATTCGCTTCGCGCGGAATCGATCTCACCAGAATCGAATCTCGACCGCGGCGCGACCCGGAAACCGGCGAATCCAATCCCGGGCAGTACCGATTCTTCCTCGACGCCGTCGGGCATATCGACGACGACGCGGTTGCCGAAGCGCTCCAAGCGCTCTACCGCGAAGCCGAACACATTGTGTATCTGGGGTCGTGGACGGCGCGCGGGGTGATCGGCTCGCCGCCACCGGACCATCGGCCGGGCAAGGAGTGGGTCTCGGCGATGCGTCGAGGACTGGGAGATGGCGACGACGTCAAGGATGGTGATGACTGATGGCCCGTCTGTATCTGGTCCGCCACGGCGAGACGACGTCGAATGTGATGCGTCGACTCGACACCGCACTACCGGGCGCCTCGCTCACCGATTTCGGTGTGCGACAAGCGGTTCGGTACGGCTTGGAGAATCCGATCACGCGCACCGATGACGCCGACGCCCCGGTGCTCCTGAGTTCGCAGGCGACCCGCGCCCAGCAGACCGCGGAGGTCATCGCGTCGGTCTGGGGCGCCGATGCCGATATCGTGCCGGGGGTGCACGAGGTGCAGGCCGGCGAGCTCGAAGACCGCACCGACGACGAGGCTCACGGTGTCTTCCGCGAAATCATCGACCGCTGGTACTCCGGCGACCCCGACGCCCCGATCCCCGGCGGCGAATCGCTCACGATGGTGTTCGAGCGGTATCTGCCGGCCGTCACCGATCTCGCGCAGCGCTATCTCAGCGGACCCGACGCCCGCGACGTCTACCTTGTCAGCCACGGCGCGGCGATCAGGCTCGTCGCCGCGCACCTCGCGGGTATCGACGGAAGGTTCGCGGCCGCAACACATTTGCCCAACACCGGCTCCGTCGAATTGGAGTACACCGACGGCCTGTGGGTCCCGCACCGCTGGGGCGCCACCCGCGCCCCGTTCGAACTCGTCGACGAGCCACTCGTCGCCGACCCGATGGGGTAGGGGGCCGGGGGCTGTCTCTTATACACATCTCCGAGCCCACGAGACCGATCAGTATCGGGGGGGGCCTGGTGGGCGTGGAAAAAAAA
>NZ_LZTE01000088.1:0-8032 GCF_001665925.1 Gordonia sp. 852002-50816_SCH5313054-c | reverse complement strand
CCGGAGACCAGGGGCGTCTCACCTCAACGACACGCCGCGGCCCTGACCAGGCATTGCCCGCTCAACTTCGAAGAGCCGATATACGCTCATTGGCTCGTTTTAAGGCAATATATGATGCGTATCAGGGCAGAGTGGTCGAGGGGTTTTCGTCGGTAAGTCTAAGCCGTGATACATCGATAAGGTATCGTGAGGTCGAAACACAGTATCTACGAAGCGCTATTGGCGGAAATAGTCTCTGGTTCGGACACTGGTTCGGATACGCTTACAAGCCTCCGCGCGACCTAGGCTCGCCAGCCACCGCTTACTATGCGCACAACTTCTACTTGTGGTTGCTTGTGAAGACAGGTCTTGTAGGTTTCACGACCTATACTCTTTCCATAGTGACGCTAATGTGGAAATCGTTGCCCCTGGAGGCGGGTGGTATACGCGCCGCATTCATCTCCTGCGCTATTGGATTCCTTACCCTATCTTGGGCTGTACCGTTCCCGGTCGCGTCCAGCACTTCTGTCGTACTTGGCGCGCTGCTTGCCGTCTCTGTGGCCCTTCCGCGAGGTTGGGATGGCTCGGACGCCAGCGGTGAATTGCGGGCGCCATCGCTCGAGACCCTCAAGCGAGCCGAATTGTGAGCAAGGTAATGAGAGGTAACGGAATGACGGCTATGCGTATAGAAGATCCAGATTCGGTGACGAGTCGCAATTTGGCTTTGCGACGAGTATCAAATTCGCTCTCTTTAGTTGTGCGCGCTTGGTGGATAGTGGCCATGTGCGCGCTAGTGGCGGGTACTTCAGCGTTCTTGTACAGTCTCAATGAGACGCCGGTCTATCGCTCGACAGCAACGCTATATGTGACTGCTGGCACGGATGCTAACACGGCTGCGGCATATCAGGGATCACTGGCTTCCCAGCAGCGAATTGGTTCTTATGCGCAGCTCGTTCTGTCGGACTCTGTGCTTAGCGCAGCTATTAGAGACTCTGGTTCCTCAAAGAGCGTCTCGGAGCTTAGGGCTATGGCAGAGGTTAAAACAACTCCGGAAACTGTTTTGCTCAAGGTGAGTGTTTATGATCCAGATAGCGCTGAAGCTGCCATGCTTGCGAATTCAATTAGCGCAGCTCTGTTGTCCAGTATTGACTCGCTGGAACGCCCTCCGGGCGCTTCCGAGGCTCTGGCTAAAGCCACGGTGGTCTCACCTGCGGTTGCGACATCTGTGCCAGTTTCGCCCAACAGAAAGCGATACGTCGTATTCGGAATCATAATCGGGGCCCTGGTTGGAATTCTGATTGTCGTGATACGGAGTAGATTCGACAACAAGGTGAGAACTCCCGACGATGTTAAGGATATGGAGCTCTCCGTTCTATCAGTCATACCAGCAGATGAAGCCCTCGCTTCGCGACGGTTCGGGCCGGATTATTCGTTCGGTGCAACTGCAGCTGCGGAGGCGTATAGGAAGCTGCGCACGAATCTATCGTTTGTGGTCGTAGATACTCCGTCGCATTGTCTTGTAGTAACCAGTCCAAGGCCCGGCGATGGTAAAACGACAACCGCGATCAGTATGGCTATTGCGAGCGCTGAGGACGGCAAGAAGACCCTGCTTGTCGATGCTGACCTTCGACGGCCCACGATAGACGAGCGATTCGGACTGGCGGGGAGTGTAGGGCTTTCGACGGTCTTGAGCGCGAACTTGGATTGGCGCGACGCTATTCAGGATACCGAATGGCAATCCCTAAGTGTGCTCTGCAGTGGTGAGGTTCCTCCAAATCCGGCGGAGCTATTAGGCAGTGCGCGTGCTGTGAGTCTGTTTGAGGCGCTGAAGGAGGAGTACGAAAGGATAATTATAGATTCGCCGCCCGTACTCCCCGTCACGGATTCGGCCGTTTTAGCAGCGCTGGCCGACGGCGTGGTACTTGTTGTTAGATCTGGTACAACCAAGACTACCGACACGGTGTCGGCGGTCGAACAGCTGGAACGTGCTGATGCCGGCGTGTTCGGTGTCGTCTTGAACTACGCTGAAGCATCAAACGGGGTCTATTCGTACCTGTATGAGTACTCTCGGCCATAGTCACGTCCCGGGTTGTGTTCGTTTCGAACTTATACGGTCTTATAGTTGTTCCACTAGCGAAGAACACTGTCCGTCGAAACACTTGATGTTCCTAACTGAGGGAGGGTTGACCGAAGAGTGAGTTTTCGAATCCGTATGCGTCGAACTCTATTGGGTGGTCTGTTGGTGAGAAGTTATGGCCGAGTACCATTTCGACGATTCCTGATTCGTCTTGTGTTGAAACTGGAGGGCGGGCAGATGACGTCGGTTTCGTTTCGTAGGATAATGTCCCGGTATCATGGCGTCGATATTGGCAACTTCGCCTATGGCTCCCTTCTCGACGTTGGAATGGCTGACAGGTTGACGAGTGTTGGTGCCTATTGTTCGATTGGTCCTAATGTGCGTCGTTTTGGCGCAGCGCATCCAACTGAGAACCCGCTGATGCACGCCTATTGGTACAACCCGGTTCTCGGATATGTCGGGCCGTCGTCTGATGTTTCTCGCTCTGCCTGCCGAATTGAACCTGACGTATGGATTGGAGCCAACGTAGTGATCCTGCCGGGTTGCAGACGGATTGGGTTGGGTGCTGTTGTGGGAGCTGGCTCGGTCGTGACTCGGGATATCGGTGACTTCGAAGTGTGGGCTGGTGTGCCTGCGAGGAAGATTAGCGAGCGATTAACACCGGCCCAGCGGTCCGCCGTAAGGGCTGTAGCTGACTGGAGCGCGCCGCCGCACATTGTCGAGCGCGCCCTGTCCGAGGGTTTAGAGGTTTCGACTGAATAGGTGGTTGGCCTGCAGCAAGGCACGATTGAGTTGCCTCGGATGGAGCAGCAGTGTTGACTGGCCAAAGAGAGTCGATGGGTTTGATGGTGGGACGAGAGCCTGGGAGCTGCCGGTTAGATTGTGGCTTCGAGGTCGCGGAGGTTGAACAACTGGGCCCGCCCCGAACTGCGGGTAAGCGTTCGCGGCGAGTCAGTATCATTATGCGAGATTCATTCTCAACGCAATTGCTACGTGGGTGGTAGGCGGGGAAGTTTTCGGGATCTGATCCTAGGGTTGGCTGCAGTTGGCTGCTACTTGACGACTCGGTGTGCTCCGACAATCACCGATTCGGGGGCTACATCCCGTAGTACGACTGAATTGGCTCCGATCACTGAGTGCTTCCCGATCGTAATTTGTGTGTTTTTGGGGGGAGCTATGACGGCACCAGCGGCGATCTTTACTCCATCTTGAATAACAACCCCGTAAGTGGTTCCGGTTCGCGGAGACCCAGCGCCGATCGTCACATGATGCGCAATCTGAACGCCCCTGCCAATAGTCGTATCGGGGTGTATAACGACACCAAGTCCGTGGTGCCAGAGCCGCACAGAGCTATCGATGGTGACTTCGGGTGGGAGTGCGTTGCTGTAGATAAGTGAATTGATCGCCTTGATGCCACGTGCGCATCGTTTCATGCCTGATCGGTGCAGCTTGTTGCTGACGATCCAGAGAGTTACGGGGTTCATAAGTTGTCATAGTGTCTGATTCCTCGTTAGTTCGCAATCGGTGCCTGCGTTGACCGGTAGAAGGACGTTCTACAGAACTCGACGTTCATTTCCTGATTGCTGCGAAGAGGTTCGAACAGAGGGGTGGCGACGGAGTGGAGATTATCGAATAGCGCTCTTGGACACCTTTGTCGGCTGATGCCTCGGGTGGCGGTCCGTTACATGGCTCGTGTGTGGGTGTTCGGCGAGTCTTGTCCTGCATCGGCGAGAGGAGTGCCATCCCTGAAAGTTGGCTATCGTCCTCAGTACGGATGCACTCGTATTCTGGAGTAGCCACTTTCGGGCGTTCGGCAAGTTCGACTAGATTGCCCGCCTGCGTCGTGTGCGGCCGCAGGAGCGTTGTGCGTCTACGCGCTCGGTCCGGACCAGACACGCTGTCCGCTATCTATGGTGATTATCGCGTTCACTGAGCAGTACAGATACGAAACCGATGCACTGCCTAGCTACTGCATGATGAAACCTCGGAAGCTGCTCATCAGGATGTACACGCACCGACATGTGATGCCTCATCGCCATCACGTCGGAGGCCGCAGTTGTGAGCGGGCAACGCATTTCGTGCGTTCTGATCGGTCCGGTGCTTCGGTGCTGGCACGCAGTCCATTCGGACTATTCGACGGGTGTGAGTGCTAGTTGGTGCGGATTCTTGCGGCGATGTTATGCGCTAGTCCGAGCACTCGGGCACCGACACCTTGGGAGTCGGATTGTCGATGAGAGGCTGTACCGGGACCTGTGCCTCGCCGGGCGTGCTGGGTTCGGTCAGTTCGAACGTCAATTCCGCGGTCTCGCCGGGTGGCACGGCGAACGTGGCTTCAAAGGTGGGGTGTCCGCGTTCGGTTGAACCGATGACCTGCACGGGCGAGCCGTTCACCTTCACACTGACGACCTCGGCGCCGGTAGTGGCGAGGAGACGCACGGAGGTGATCATCGAACCGCGCGGAACTCCCGAGGCCAAGCCCGGTAGAAATCCCATCTTGCCCACGACATAGTCGGGTAGCCCCGACGTGTCTTTGATCGTGTTGGTCAGCCGAATGGTCGCGGTCGACCTTCGTGTGCCGGGGGTGCAACCCTCTGCCCTGTACTCGATTTGGCGAGTCAGGTAGTAGTCCATCTTGTTGCCGCCAAGATTGTTGACGACGAACTGTGCGTGCGGAGCACGGTCGTTGGCAACGGTGTTAGCAAGCGGGGTCTGCTCGAGTTGCTCCTGCTCGTCGGGCGATGCGCTCCACACGGAGATCCGGTGTTCGCCGACGCCGCGCCCGAGCGCGCGCAGCACCTCCTGTGGAGACTCGAGGGGCCCGGTCACCTTCTTGACCACCTCGATTGCGATGCCCTGCAGATACTGCTTACGGGCAGCCTGGTCATCTGGATACCGGGTATACGCCGTCGACTCCGTCAGCTCGACGACATTGTCCTTGGTGATCACCTCGCCGTCGGGCATCGTGACCGGTCCAGTGGCGCCAAGAATGTAGCTCAGCGCAATGGGGTCAAGGGCGATGACGCCGTCGACGTCTGTGCCGGACTGCTGCTTCCACATCGACTTCCAGATCTGCGCGGCGTAGGGAAAGTGTGCGCTCTGATTGCTGTTTCGGAAGTCGGTGCTCGGGTTGGTGTAGCCGTACTGTTCCTCGTACTCCGGCCCGAGGGAGAGCGGCGTGAACGTCTTGTTGAGCTCGCTGTTGGCGCCCAGGTCGTCGACTGTCGGTTTGCCGTCGTTGAACCGCAAGATGCCGAATCCGCCCAGGAGGCCGCCTGTGCCGCGCGCCTCGGCATTCGTCTGGAATGCCATAAAGTATGACCGCGGACCGTCGGCGCCGAGCATTGCAGGGCCAATGTTTGCCGCAATCGAAGTATTCTTCAGCAGCGTCGCTATGTCGGCAGTTTGCGATTGCACCTGAGACCGTGCGGTATCGAGAGCAGAGACATAATGCGGATTCTGTATCGCTTGTGCGTCTTTATCGAGTCGGGTTGCGGCAGCGGAAATCTTTGTGAGTTCGGGCGCTTCATCGCGCAATTTGGCGACGTCGACGCGCCCGCCGGCGAGCAGTGAACCGGGCGCAACGGTGGCGCCCATCTGCGCTGCAGGCTTCAGGACCTCGGAGGTCAGGCCGGCGGCGACGTCGGATATCTGTTGCCCGGTCTTGAGCGGGCTGCCGAGCCACGGGACGGCTGCTGCCACGCTCCACGACACCGAGTGGGTGGTGTCTTTCGCGTCCTGGGCGTGCTGCTCCGCCTGACCAGCCAGCTTCGACGCGGACGACATGTCTTCATGCAGCAGAGAGTCTTTGGATTGTTGCGACAGCGTTCGGGCCTGTTCGAGGTTGCTCTTGACCGATTGCGCCTGAAACATGAGCCACACGCAGTACGCCGCGACGATGACGAGCACTGCTACCCCTGCAATCACGAGATTGCGTCGCCTGAAGATGTCGCTCGTAGTCGATGTGTTCTCGTCGGTCGCCTTAGAACCGTCGGTCAAGCCGTCATTAGTCGACCGACGCGGGGAGAGTCCCACTGAAGTTAGTTCCCTGCACTAGGGCGCCGTCGAAGTTTCGGCGCATGGTGAGCACAAATCGCGAAATCCACATAAAAATACTCGCCAGTTCACGTGGTCACGTGAACTGACGAGTATTTTTCACATCTGATTACGTGCCGTACGGACCGACCCTGGTGATCCTCGCAATGGTGTTCGCGATGAAGGTGAAGATCGAGCCGATACGGTTGAGACCGATGGCCTTGAAGACCTGCCCGGTTGCTGCAGTGGTCACGTAAGTGACGGTGCCGACAACGCTGGCTACGCCCCGCGTCCAGTAGGCCGCACCCTGCCTGAACTGCTGGCCGGCGGTCCTCAATCCTTCAACGAGGTAGCAGCCGAAGTTGTTCGGTTGGCAGTTGCTGAGGGGCTGTGCCGCTGCCGTGGGTGCAGCAGACGCCTTGACGACGTAAGGAACACCCTTGGTGATGTATGCAACCTGCGCCGCAGGCGCCGCGGCGGCGATGGGTGCTGAATGCACAACTGCGGGAGTGAACGCGGCAGCGGACGCGACTGCCACGGCCGCAGCGCCCATACGCATCCTTGAGGAGAATCTGGTTTTGACTGTGGGCGCAAATGCAGTAGCCATGAGGCCTCCGGGTGAGCTCTGATCAGGGGGGCGCCCACAGCGGTGTGGACTCGCCTTAGCGGCAGCTAAGAATTGCACTCAGATTGTCATAGGGCCCCAATGTTGTCAACACGGAAACCGCCGGTCGAAAGCATTTCGCACGTGTACGACTCGCATGCTGCCCTGAGGTTCTCGCAAACGGTTTGCTCGGCTTCGCAAGGGTGTCCTCCAAAGGGGCTACACGGTGTAGGTCCGCCGCTGCGGTGAGGAGCGGGCTATCGATTCGTTTGGCGGCCTAGGAATCCTCAGCTACTCCATTCTGTTGCACTATCTTCGCCTTTCTGATGCGCGGCACTGCCCATGCGCGGCGGTTACGGTGCCTACCCTGCAACTAAGCCGACAACCCGGGGCCAGGCCGAAGCCGAAGGGGTGATCGTCGTGGCGCAGAAGCATCGCGGAGTGATCGCAACGATGTCGGCCGCCCTGTGCGTTCTGTTCGCGCTGGTCGGATGTGGAGTGACCACCGAGTCAGGGACTGCAGTCTCGGCGGCGCCCGCGCCCAGCGACCACGTTCCGACAGACTTCAACACGACGTTCCGGTGGATCTCGGGTGGTGCGCTCGACCTCTCGGGCCCCGAGGGGACGTTTGTTCGCGCCTTCGTCGAATCGTTCGAGATCGCGAACGCCGCGCAGTCGACGAGCTGGGGGTATCCGGGGTTCTCCGAGGCGGCGCCGTCGAACATTGATCAGATGATCACGGTGTATCCGTCGAAGGTGTCGGATGCCAAGCCATCGGTCGGGACTGTGTTCTTCTCGGCCCTGCGTCGAGAAGACAGTGCGTACGGGACGCGAATTGTGTTGTGCCGGTACGGGTATTCGTCGGTGCGCAGCGGCAGCGGGGCGTCGCCGTGGAGCTCGCGGGTTGATGCGCCGCGACCGGTTGAAATCGACTTCCTGCAGCAGGCCAGCGCGCCGCCGGTCAGAGTGCGGGGATCGCAACGGACGCCTGGCGGCAACGTCTTCGGCGGGTGGTACGTGTCGCGCTACGACTTTGCTGCGGTCTATCCGACTCCGACTGCCGACCAGCGGGCGTGCGCGTCGAATGTTCCTGCGTCGGTACCGAATCGGGCGGCGAGCCAGGGCGCGCAGCCGTGGGCGCCTATGACTCCGAGCCCCGGGTGGTCAGCGAGCAACGATCTTTGAGGTGGTCTCGACAAGCTCGACCAGCGGGGTGGGGCTGTCTCTTATACACATCTCCGAGCCCACGAGACCGATCAGTATCGGGTGTGGCGGGGTGGGGGTGTTAAAAAAAAGGGGGGGGGGGGGGGGGGGGGGGGGGGGGGGGGGGGGGGGGGGGG
>NZ_LZTE01000087.1:0-47855 GCF_001665925.1 Gordonia sp. 852002-50816_SCH5313054-c | reverse complement strand
GGAAGCTAAGCCCACCAGCGCCAATGGTACTGCACTCTAATCGGTGTGGGAGAGTAGGACACCGCCGAGCACAACATTCCAGTAATGCCCCGCACCCCTCGTGGTGCGGGGCATTACTGCATTCACGGGCATGCTCGCCCGGTCCCAGTCCAGCTTCGTTCTGGCCGTCTCCGTTCTGCAAAAGCTATTCGCCTTCGGTGAATTTATTTATGCGCTGTTCATGTTCTTTTGCTGCCGGTTATCTCGCATTGTCATCCGATGAAATGATTATGGCGTGTCGATTAGTCCGTGAACTGAGACCGCATCTAGACTCGGTGGCGTGTCCCCCGTGAGCCGGTCCGGGTTGCTTTAGAGTCCTGATTGCCCTGATGAGGGCGGAGAAGGGACGATGAAGACCATGGCAGGACGCAAGCGTCACTCGGCGGAGGACATCGTGCGCAAATTGCGCCGGGCCGACGAGTTGGCCGCCGAAGGCAAGACCGGCGAGGCGATCGCCGCCGATCTCGAGGTGTCGGCGGCCACCTTGTACAACTGGCGCCGCCAGTACGGCGGCATGGATGGCGACGCGACGAAGGAACTCAAAGAGCTGCGCGAGCAGAATAGCCGTCTCAAGCGGCTACTGGCTGACGCGGAGTTGGAGAAGGACGCGTTGCGGGAGATCGCGAAGGGAAAATTCTGAGCCCAACTGCCAAACGTGCCGCCATCGACATGCTCAAGGACGTGAAGAGCATGTCAGAACGTATGGCGTGCAAGGTAGTTGGGCTTTCCAGGTCGGCCTACCGTCGGCTACCGCACGCACACACGCCAGCCGATCCGGACGCCGCACTGCGTGACCAGTTGCGCACCTATGCCCGCAAACACCCGCGGCACGGGTTCCGGCGCGCGTGGGCGCACCTGCGCTTCGACGACGGCATCGAGATCAACAAGAAGAGGGTGCATCGACTGTGGAAGGAGGAGGGCCTGCAAGTGCGGCGTGCTCCGCGCCGCAAACGCGCCGGCCAATCATCGGTCCCGGTCATCGAGGCTGATGCACCGAAAGTGGTGTGGGCGTTGGACTTTCAGTTCGATTCCACCGTCGATGGGAAGACGATCAAGATCGCATCGATGGTGGACGAGCACACCCGGCTATCGCTGCTGAACATCGTGGACCGCTCGATCACCGCCGAACGGCTGATCGAGGAGTTGGAGAAGACTTTCGCGATCTGGGGTGGCCCGCCCATGGTGCTGCGTATGGATAACGGCCCTGAGTTCATCTCAGAAGCCCTGCAGGCGTTCTGTGCAGGGTCGGTCGGGATCTCCTACATTCCGCCCGGCACACCGTGGAACAACGGGTTCATCGAGTCGTTCAACAACCGGTTGCGCGACGAGTGCTTGAACCGCAACTGCTGGCCCACCCTGCTCGAGGCCCGCGTGGTCATCGAGGATTTCAAAGACGACCACAACCACCGACACCGGCACTCAGCACTGCGTTACCGAACCCCGGCCGAGTACGCTGCCCGATGCACCCACCAACATCACCCCGTGGGCTGCGAGATCGACTGACGATCACAACAAGGAACTGGCTCTAGAACTGCCTGGACCGGTTATCGGGGACCTGCCAAGAGCTTGCGAACAACTTTAGTCACAGTAGTAACACTGAACACTTCTGTCCCACGCGCCGCAACTGCTGAAGGCAAAGTGTCACCGGCGCGTGATGTTCTCGTCGATCGAGCGGGGTGACGAACCGGTTCAGTTCGAACCGGCACCGAGCGGTGCTCGGCTCCCGACCGTGACGGCTTCCGCGGCGTCGTCCCGAGGGGCGACCGTCTCCGTCTGCGGGGCTATCGGCGCGGCGTTGGCAGGTGCATTCCTGGCAAGTACCGTGCTGAGCGCTGCGCGGAGAGTCGAGACCGGATCGTCGACCATCGCCACGCTGCGCCACGCGACGTGATGGTCGGGTCGGACGAGTAGCGCACCGTCGGCGCCCACCTCGCGCTGCTGTGTCCATTCCCGCAGGACGTCGTGGTACTCACAACCGACGCCGACGGCCCGCACGTCGAGTTCGATCCCGAATTCCTGTGCCACCTGTGCCGCTGCGGCACGCCAGTCGTCGCCGTTCTCCCCGATGATCAGTGTGAGCGCGCCGTGCCCCGTGATGTCGACGGTCGAGACGCGGCGTCGACCCTGCTCGACCCACGCGTGGGGTAGGCGCGCTCCCGGATGCGTCGTCGGCTGGTAGTAGAGCTCTGCGTCGCGGACATTCTCGGGGTAATCGGTGCCGTCATCGACGATGCACGTCGACGAATAGCGTTGTCCCAGTTCGACTCCGTGCGCGTTGGACTGATAGTTCTGCAGCGCGACGGCACTGTCGAGTTCGCGGCGTCGCTGCGCGCCACGGTCGGTCCCGGAGAACAACTCGTCGAGCATCTTCCAACCGTCCTCCGCGGACTGTCCGGGCTCGAAGCCCAAGGCCTGCGAGATCGGCAGCATGTTGCGCACGCTCTCCATCGCGCGATCAACGACCTGTTCTCCGACGGGTTGGCGCTCCTGGGTGTAGGTGTCGAGGAGTGCAGGTTCGGCGTCGCCACGCAGCACCATCGGGAGCTTCCACGCGAGGTTGAAGGAGTCCTGCACCGAGGTGTTGGTGCCGAGACCGTTCGCAGGCGGGTGCCGGTGAGCGGCGTCGCCTGCGAGGAACACCCGACCCTTGCTGAACGTGTCGGCGATGACGTGGTTGATCTGCCATTTGCTGACGGCCTTGATCCGGATGTCGATCGAGTCGTCGCCGATGGTGGTGCGGGCCCGCTCGATGACCGCCTCCTCGGACGTGTCGGGTTCGCCGTCCTCGGGGTTGTACATGCACAGCAGCACCCATTCCGTCCACGGCTTCACGCAGATCCACGTGCCGCTGCCGACCCAGTAGTCGTTGCCGGGCTGCGCCATCCAGTAGAGCGTTCCAGGGCGATGGGCGGTGTACTGGGTGAGGTCTGCTTCGAGCCAGATGTTCATGGCGGCACCGAGGCCCATCTCTCCGCGCAGCGGGAACTCCATCTGCTGCGCGACCGTCGAACGGCCGCCGTCGGCGCCGATCACATACTTGGCGCGTACCCGATACTCGGCGCCTGTCGTGCGTTCGCGCACGATGGCCTCGACGTGATCGCCGGTGTCGGTCAGCGAGACGGCCTCCGTGCTGAACCTGATCTCCGCGCCGAACTCGCGCGCCGCCTGCAGCAGTATCGGTTCGAGGATGTGTTGCGGAATGTTGCACATCTCCGTCGGGCTCGATACCTCGTAGTCGGCGTGCCGCAGCGTCCCCGAACCCCATGACTTCAGCCGGGCGATCTCGGTCCCCGCAAAGCTTGTCGCCCAGACGTTGTTGCCCATGTACTCGTTCGGCACGGCAGCGGCGCGCACGCGGTCGTCGATGCCGAGGTCGCGGAAGACCTCCATCGCACCCTGATTGGTGATGTGGGCGCGTGGTGAGTTCGCGGTGCCGGAGTAGCGGCTGACGGTCAGAGCCCTGACGCCGTACTTGGCGAGCAGTGCTGCTGCGGTCAGGCCAGCCGGCCCTGCGCCGACGATGAGGACATCTGTGGTGACGGTTTCCATCGGAGTCGACCTCCATGGTCGAAGTGCCGGCGTCGTGCCGGAGGGGGTGGATAAGGGGTTTGGGGAGTTATTCGAGCGGGAGTGTCGGGCGTCAGTTGGTCGAGTGTGCGCCGGTCATCATCGCGGCCAGGTCCTCGGGAGCGAGGAAACTCGGGGGAGGTGGCGGTCCCCAATTGAACAGTCCGCGTGCGCCTTCGAGGTCTTCCGGCGTCCACAGCGCATCGTCGGGGATGCAATCCATGTCGGAGTAGTACTCGGAGAAGTTGCCTGCCGGATCCTTCAGATACCAGAAGAAGTTCGAGCCCGCGTGGTGTCGGCCGAGCCCCCATACGTGGCGTTCGGGGTTGCCCTCGAGCATCGCAGCGGCGCCGCGCCCGACGTCGTCGATATCGTCGACCTGCCATGAGGTGTGGTGCAGGTAGGTCACCGGTGAGTTCATGACGAGGATGTTGTGGTGGTCTTGTGAGCAGCGCAGGAACGACCCGTGCCCCTTGATGTGGTCGCTGATCTTGAAGCCGAGTCCGTCGACGAAGAATCGGCAGGTCGCCACGTAGTCGGTGGAACCGAGCACCGCGTGTCCGAGCTTGTGCGGCTTGATCGCGTAGTCGCGCATCACGCCGGGTGCGCGGCCGTACCGTTCGATGCGGCCGGGGCCGTTGTACGGAGTCGGTTCGACACGCTGTTGATTCAGTCTCGGCAGGACTCGCACGGTGGCGCGGAGATCGGCGACCGGTTCGTGGGCGGTCACCTCGTCGCCGTGCCGTTGCGCGAGAAAGCCTTTCGAGACGAGTTCGTGGTGGATGCGGTCGATGTCGTCGAGATCGTCAGCGCCGACCGACAGTTCGAGCAGTCGACGCGTCGGCGCGGCGACGATCCGCAGCTGTTCGCCACCCTCGGTGGTCGACAACCAGCCGTCCGAGGTCGGCGTCAGCCCGAATTCCGTGTAGTAGGCGAGTGTTTCATCGACATTCGGTACGCCCATCGTGACCGATGCGAGCCTGTGCAATGGCATCGTCGATCACCGCGTCTCTGCCGTGGCGACGAAACGCTGCTCGATCTCGCCGATGTCGGCGATCCGAGAGGTGAGGACATCGCCGTCGGTGAGGAATCGCTGCGGCGTTCTGCCCATGCCGACGCCGGATGGTGTGCCCGTGAAGATGATGTCGCCCGGGAGGAGCGGCGTGATGTGCGATAGACGCGAGACCAGTTGCGGGACAGAGAAGATCATCTCCGACGTCCGGCCCTTCTGCATCTGTTCTCCGTTGACGTCGCAGCTGAGTTCGAGGTCGTCGCGGTCGGCGAACTCGTCCGGCGTGACGACGACCGGTCCCATCGGGGCGTACCCCGGGTATGACTTGCCGAGACTGAACTGCGGTGGGTGCGCGTTGAATTGGGTTTCGCGGTCGGAGATGTCCTGGCCGATGGTCAGTCCCGCAACATGATCCCAACCGTCCGCTTCGCTGACACGATGCGCCGCACGGCCGATCACCGCGACCAACTCGACCTCCCAGTCGATCTTGGGGCCCGTCAATTCGACGACGCCGACCGGACCGGCAAGCGACGTGCGGTACTTGGTGAACACGGGCGGGAAGTCGGGGACGTCGTACTTCGACTCCGCTGCGTGCTCGGCGTAGTTGAGGCCGATGGCGAAGACCTGCGCGGGCTCGGGAATCGGATTCTCCAGCGTGGCATCGAAGACGCTGCCGTTGGTGGGGTCGATGTCACGAGCCCAGGCGGCGAAATCGTCCCAGACGTCGTAGATCGCGGTGATCGACGGACCGAACCGTCCGTCGCTGGCCTCGGCGACGTCGATTGCCAGCCGGTGTCCGCTGTCGACCAGCACAGCGCGCTTCTCGAGAACTCCCAGACGCATGATCGCTCACTTCCTCGTATTGCTGCGCATCGATGCCAGGAGGTGATCGGTGTCACAGTCACTGACCTCTGGTCTACTCCCTCATATTCGTCAGTGCAGGTTATTTTCGAAAATATGTCGATCAGACACTGATGCGGATAAAAGTGGGTTATGGTTGTGACCATGGCAACAGCGAAGGCGAAGCAGACGCGAGGCGACCTCGTCTACGCGCAGTTGCGCGGCGAGATCCTCGGCGGCCGTTATCTGCCGGGGGACCGACTGAAGTTCGGGGCGCTCGCCGCGGAATGTGATGCGAGCATGAGTGTGATTCGCGAGGCACTCACTCGGTTGTCACTGGAGGGGCTCGTCACCAACGAACCCAACGTCGGGTACGCGGTCACCGAGATTTCCATTCCTCGTCTACGTGAGCTGACAGACGCGCGCCTCGAACTCGAGGGACTGGTGTTCGGCCGTGCCATCGGCGACGGCGACCTCGCATGGGAGTCATCGGTCGTCGCTGCTCATCACCGTATGGTCGGTACGCGCTACCTCACCGACGACGATCCGGTCCGCGTGACCGATGACTGGGCCTTGGCGCACGCGGCGTTTCACCGCGCACTGCTCGACGGGTGTGGGAACAAGAAGCTCCTACAGTTGGCCAACGGGCTGCGCGACGAGGCCGAGCTCTATCGCCGGTGGTCGCAGCCCCTGGGTCGGGAGAAGAATCGCGATCTCGACGGCGAGCATCGTCGAATGATGGAGTTGGCGCTCGCGCGCGACGCCGACGGCGCAGTGACCGCGCTGCGCGATCACATCGCGCACACCACGGAGTTGCTCGTCGAGAGCGACATCGCCGTGCACAGCGCCGTCACCCTGTGACCGCTCTCGACACCTAGCCGCTGTCTGCGTCCGACGAGACGGGCAGCGAGCGGGGAAGCGTTTCGCCCCGGAAGAACGCCGGCTGTCGCATGCGTAGGTAGAGCATCACGAAGAGTCCGAGCACCAGCAATCCGAAACCGATGTAGAAGACAAGTCCGACGCCGAATATCGAAGCGCCACTACCGTTGTCGGGATTCATGCTCTCGCCGACCGAGATGACGAACACCACGATCAGTGCGGCACCGCCCAACAGCGGGAACAAGAACTTGAAGAAGAAGTTGTGCACGGATGAGAAGAGCTCGCGACGGATGTACCAGACGCACGCGAACGCCGTGATGCCGTAGTACCAGCAGATCATGATGCCCAGCGCTGCGATGGTGTCGATCAAAGTGCGCTCGGACAGGAGTGTCACCGCCGTGTAGAAGACCGCTGTGACGATGCCGGCGACGAGCGCCGCGAACGACGGTGACAGGAAGCGCGGGCTGATCTCGGCGACCTTCTTCGGAAAAGCTCCGTAGCTGCCCATGGCGAGCATGGTGCGCGCGACAGGCAGGAAGGTTGTCTGCAGGCTGGCGATCGACGAGACCAGGATTGCGGCGAACAGCAGGACGCCGCCCCATCGTCCCAGGATCGGATCGGCCAGTGCGCCAAAGACATTCTCGGCGTTGTTCTCGTTGCCCAACCCGACCCCGTCGGTGCCGACGCCCGCATACATCATCACCGCGACCGCCACGAGCAGATAGGTGAGGAGGATCGACATCACGCACAGCAGCCCGGCACGCCCCGGGGTGCGTTTGGGATCTTTGGATTCCTCGCCGAGCGTGAGGCAGGTGTCCCAACCCCAGAAGGCGAAGATCGATCCGGTGAGCCCGACCGCGAAGGCGGAGATGGTCAGCCCGGTAAACGGATTGAACCAGTCGATGTCGAAATGTAGTCCCGCGGGCGCGGATCCGTCGGCGACTTTGACGAACGCGATGATGGCGAACGCGAACAACACGATGAGCTGAAAACCGACCAGTACGTACTGAAGTCGTTCGCTCGTGGTGATCCCGCGCATCGATACCCACGTGGCTATCGCGAGGAGCACCAGCGTCGTCACGATGTTCACGAGCTTGTTGGTGCCGAGATCGGCGATCGACGGCTTGTCGAAGATCTGGGCGATGATCAGGTAGAAGAACTGCACGCCGATCGCCGCGAGATTCGACAACACGATGATGGTCGCCACGACCATTCCCCAGCCGCACATCCAGCCCACGTACGGTCCGAATGCCTTGGTGGACCAGGTGAACGACGCTCCGCAGTCGGGGGTGTCCTTGTTGAGTTCCCGGTAGGCGTATGCGGTGAGGAACATCGGGATGAAACCGGCGATGAAGATCGCGGGCATCTTGAGGCCGACCGCCGCGACGATCAGTCCGATGCTCGCGGTGAGCGTGTAGCCGGGGGCCACCGTCGAAATCCCGAGGACGGCGCCCGAGAACACCCCTACCTTCCCCGACGCGAGTCCCTTGCTGTTCGTTTCGATGGTGACAGGGTTCGACGCGCCTGGGTCAGACGTGTTCGGGTCGGACGTGCTCGGGGTGGACGGCGCAGGGTCGGGCGATTCGGTTGGCGACGATGGGGACGAACTCATCTCTGCAGATCTCCGGTGTCAGGCGCCGCGGGGGACGACGATCATGGGAACGGTGAGCACCCGCAGCATCTTGGCCGCGGTGGACCCGAGGAACAGGTGGAATGGCTGCGCGAGTCGGCTCGAACCGACATAGATGAGGTCGCCCGGTTCCCAATCCAGCGACGCCGCAGCATCTTCGACGGTCTTGCCGGTCGCGATGGCGGTGGTGACCGGATGCCCGTCCGGCAGGTCGGCACGCGCTGCGGCGACAGTGCGTTCGAGGTGCTCGTTCACCACGCGGCGGGCCTCGGAATCCTTCGTCGGATCGCTCGAGAGGCCGTCGTCGACGGGCAGCAGCGACAACAATCGGAGCGGGACGTCGGCGGCCGTGCACGCCCGCGTCGCCGCCTGCAACAGCGCTTCGACGCCCGGTCGTCGACCCACCGCGCACGTGATGCGCGTAACCGGCGAGACGATTTCGCGTAGGCCCCGGGGAGTCACCGCAACCGGGGTGCCCGAGGTGTGCACGAGATCGGTCACAACGGAACCGAGCGTGTGACGCCCGAGGATTCCGCCTCCGGACCCGCCGACGACGATCATCGACGAGTTCAGCCGTGTCGCCTCGATCGACAGGCCCTCCGCGGCGTTCTCATACTCGGCGACATAGCCTTCGCCGTCGACACCGTCGGGCAATGTGCGCAGCGCTTCGTCGAGCCAGGTCGCGGCCTGTCTGTCCAGGATCTCCTGGAAGTCGCCCGGCGCCACGGCCTGTTCGGCCGGTGTGGACGGCGGCACCACCAGACAGATCTTCAGGTCGGCGTCGAAGGATTGGGCCAACTGTGCGCCCAAGGCCAGTGCATCCTCGCCGCCGGGGGTTGCGAGGTAGGCGACCAGCAGGTTGGGCCTGGGGTTGGTCATGGTGATGCGCTCCGTTCGGTCGGCTCGGGAGGGTGGCGCCAGCAGGGTACGAGCGGTTCGAGATTCACGGCAGTGGACTCACTGTGCGCTGGGCCACTTCCGGGCGCACTGGCCAGAATGTCCTGCGCCCAAGAGGTACGCAGGACATTCTGGCCAGTCAAACGGAGGGACTCGACGACTCGTCAGCTCAGGTGGTGGACCTCCTGCAGGTCGTAGACGGGGGTGTCGATGCCCTCGAAACGCGCCTTGAGTTGCAGCGCGAGGTACAGCGAGTAGTGGCGGGACTGGTGCAGGTTGCCGCCGTGGAACCACAGGCCCGGCTGTTGGGTCGGCTTCCACATGTTGCGTTGCTCGCCCTCCCATGGCCCGGGGTCCTTGGTGGTGTCGGAGCCGAGTCCCCACACCTTGCCCACCCGATCGGCGACATCCTGACCGATCAGGTCGGCCGCCCATCCGTTCATCGAGCCGTACCCGGTTGCGTAGACCACGACGTCTGCCGGAAGCTCTGTGCCGTCGGCGAGCACCACGGAGTTCTCGGTGAGGTGATCGACCTGTCCGTGAGCGAGCTTGATGGTGCCGTCGGCGACCAGCTCGCACGCACCGACGTCAATGTAGTAGCCCGAGCCGCGACGCAGGTACTTCATGAACAGTCCCGAGTCGTCGTCGCCGAAGTCGAGGTCGAATCCCGCAGCTTCAAGCCGAGCGTAGAAGTCCTTGTCGCGCTCACGGATCTGGTCGTAGAGCGGGATCTGGAACTCGTGCATGATCCGGTAGGGCAGCGAGGCGAACGTGAGGTCGGCCTTCTTCGTCGTCATGCCCGACGCCACTGCCTGCTCGCTGTAGAGCGCACCGAGGCCGATCTCCATGAGTGAGTCCGACTTCACGATGTGTGTCGACGATCGCTGGATCATCGTGGTGTCGATCCCGTTCTCCACCAACGCTTTACAGATGTCGTGTGCCGAGTTGTTGGCACCGACCACGACGACGCGTTTGCCCGCGAAGCCGTCGGGTCCCGGGTGCTGACTCGAGTGGTGCTGCTCGCCGGCGAACACGTCCTGGCCGGAGAAGGACGGGACGTTGGGCTTGCCCGACATTCCGGTCGCGAGGACGAGCTGGGTCGGGGTGAGTGTGAGGTGCTCCCCGTCGCGATCGACCTCGACGGTCCAGTGTCCGGCCTGCTCGTCGTAGCTCGCCGACGTGCAGGTGGTCTTCGACCAATAGGGAACCTCCATGACGCGCGTATAGAACTCGAGCCAGTCGCCGATTTTGTCCTTGGGCGCGAAGACGGGCCAGTTCTCGGGGAAGGGGAGGTAGGGCAGGTGGTCGTACCAGACCGGATCGTGCAGACACAGCGTCTTGTACCGTCCGCGCCACTGGTCGCCCGGTCGGTCGTGACTGTCGACGACGATCGACGGAACGCCGAGTTGCCGCAGCCGCGCACCGAGCGCGATGCCACCCTGGCCGCCGCCGACGACGAGCACATAGGGCTGGCTCGATCGACCGAGCTCCGCCTCCTCGGCCTCGCGGCGTTCGGCCCACGACCGTGCGTCGGGCTCGGACCCGTGTACCGCGCCCAGCACTCTGCTCGCGCCGCGGCGCTCCTCGTACCCCGTCAGTTCCTGGAGGGTGGTGAGCAGTGTCCAGGCCTCGTCGCGGTCGTCGTCACCGTCGGCCGTCCGTCGGAGCCGCAGCAAGCCTTCGCCGCGACCCGTTGCGGTCTCGAACTCGAGAAACGCGGTCACCACGCCGTCGTCCTCGGTCGGGGTCTCGGTGGCGGTGAACGACTCCGGGTCGGTGTCGTCGAGGCGCGCTGTGAGCATGTCCGCGAGCTGCTCGCGCCCCTCGACGGTTTTGAGATTCCACGTGAAGGCCACGAGGTCACGCCAGTAGCAGTCGGTCGCGAACATCGAGGTCGCCGCGGCGATGTCGCGTGATCGAAGTGCCGATTCGAAGTCGGCGAGCCAGCGGTCGACGCGTTCGGCCGGTGTCCGATGGGTCGTCTCGTCTCGTCCGGTGGTCGGCGTGGACGTATGGGGTTCAAGCGTCTGAGTCATTGCTTCTCCTCATCTCTGCCGGTCCGTTGGGCCCGGCGGGTGTGATGCACAGCACACTCGGGAGTGGGTGGGGTGGGCAAGGGTTGCAGCGGGTTGCATCCGCGGAGTTCTTTGCGGTCCGACTGTGATCGGGAGCACAATCTCTGGTGATGACCGCTACATCACCAGCCAGAGCGGGCGAGCCCGCAGTCGGCGCGGGCGACGACCCGCGGCACTATGCCGCCGTCCTCGCCGCCGTGTACGACGCCGCGATGTCGGGCAATCGCCCGCCGGCGCGTCCGCGCGACGTGATCGGCGAGTCCTGGCGACGAGTCCTGCACGCGGGTGTCGACCCGGAGCGCGGCAGCGCGGAGAATCTCATCGGTGCCGCAGACCTCGAGGCGCGTCGTGCACAGTCGCCGCTGACACTCGTTCTCGACGATCTGACCGGCGGACTCGACGCCGTGATCGCCGACGGCGACAACATTCTCGTGATCGCCGACGCCGCGGGACACGTCCTCTGGCGCGGAGGTCAGACCCGCGTGTTGCACCGGGCAGATCGTCTCGGATTCGTCGAGGGCGCGGATTGGGGAGAGCGGTCCGTCGGCACCAACGCCATTGGAACCGCGTTGATGTCCGGAGGCCCCGTGCAGGTTTTCTCCGCCGAGCACTTCGTTCGAACACACCACACCTGGACGTGCACGGGTGCGCCGATCCGCGACCCGAGAACGGATGCGGTGCTCGGCGTCGTCGACGTCAGTGGCCCTGCCGCAACCATTCACCCGACGACGCTGGCGCTCGTGAGTGCAGTTGCGAAACTCGCCGAATCTCAACTGCGCGAACATCATCGACGCAGGCTCGACGAGCTGAGGGCGATCGCGGCTCCGATCCTCGCGCGTTCGTCCGGGCCTGCGCTCGCCGTCGACGCCGACGGTTGGGTGGCGGCGGTCGACTCGGTTGCACCGTGCTCGCGACTGGCACTACCGCGAAGCCCGCAACCCGGGCGCGCGTGGTTGCACGCGCTGGGCGCGTGCGAGTTCGAACCGTTGCCCGGTGGATGGCTCGTGCGCGTCGCCGACGACCGCGACCCGACGACGACACTCGTCGAACTCGATCTCGCAGGCGATCACCCGCCGACAGTGCGGGTATCGGGCGCGACGGGCTCGTGGACCCACCGTCCGTCGCCGCGGCACGCGGAGATTCTGGCGTTGCTCGCCGCCCACCCCGACGGGTTGAGTGCAGCCGCGATGTCGGAGCAACTCTTCGGCACCGACGACCGCACCGTGACCGTGCGTGCCGAGATGTCGCGTCTGCGAAGGAGTCTCGGCGGCGTGCTCAGCGCGAATCCGTACCGGTTCGCCCCAGGCGTCGACATCACGTCTGTCGACGACTCGGCGCGGTCACTCGACCGGTGAATCCTCGACCCGTGAACCTCCGCGGGTTACGGTCGGTGCGTGACGATTTCGCATGTGGATGGCTACCTTCGCAAGATCATGTCCGACTGCGTGGACGATCGGACGGGGGAGGTGGCCGACTACATCCCCGAACTCGCGGCGGTTGATCCCGACGGCTACGGGCTCTCGGTCGCCATGCACGACGGCTATCTCTACTCGCTCGGTGACTCGGGGACCGCGTTCACCATCCAGTCGGTGTCCAAGCCGCTGACCTACGCGATGGCGCTGAGCCGATTGGGCCCGACGGAGGTCGACGCGAAGATCGGTGTCGAGCCGTCGGGTGAGGCGTTCAACCAGATCAGCGTCGACTCGCGCCGGCGTCCCAAGAACGCGATGATCAACGCGGGTGCGATCGTCGCATCGTCGTTGCTCCTTCCGCCGGTTCGCGACGTCGATCCCGATGTCGTGGAGAAGACCTTCGAGGAGATCCTCGCCTTCTACTCGGCATGCGCGGGACGACAGTTGACCCTGAACGAGAGCGTCTTCGAGTCGGAGGCGGCGACTGGGTCGCGTAACCGCGCGATCGCCTACATGCTCGACAGCTTCGGCGGACTCGACACCCACCCCGACGCCGCGATCGCGCTCTATTTTCGTCAGTGCGCGATCGATGTCACCACCAGCGACCTCGCCGTCATGGGTACGACGATCGCCTGCGGTGGGGCCAACCCGCGCACGGGACGGCGAGTGTTCAGCCAGGAGGTCGCACAGCGGTTGCTGAGCGTGATGACCACGTGCGGCATGTACGACGCCGCGGGCGACTGGGTGACGGCAGTCGGAATGCCTGCGAAAAGTGGTGTGGGAGGCGGCATCCTGGCGGTGCTGCCCGGCCAGCTGGGCATCGGTGTCTACTCGCCTCGACTTGATGAGCACGGCAACAGCGTGCGCGGCGTCGACACGTGCGAGCACCTGTCGACCGACCTCGGGCTCCACATGTTCAACGTGACCCGCGAGAACCGGGTCGCGATCAGAGCGACCTACGACATCGCCGACTTCTCCGTCGGCGACGACTGGACGGAGGAGGAGCGCAGCTTCCTGCGCACCTGCCGCGACCGTGTCCGAGTGTACGAGTTGCAGGGCGACCTGACGTTCGGCAGCGCGGAGAGCGCACTGCGGCGCGTCGAGGAGGACATCGAGCGTGTCGACGTCGTGATCATCGAGATCTCGCGTGTCGGGGTGATCGATCCGGTTGCCCGCACGATGATGCTCGCCGTCAAGAACTCGGCCGACGACAACGGTAAACGCATCATTCTCGTCGACCCCGACGGCGAGGTGCGCGCGAGTGTCGAGCGACACCGGTCGGACTCCTTCGTCCACAACCTCGCCGTACCGGCCCAGTTGCAGGGACTCGATCCCACGCTCCCGCACGTGCACTCGTCCATGGCCGACGCCGTCGACGACGCCGAACAGTTCCTGCTGAAGCACTACCGCAACGCCTGACGCGGCGCCGTGGTGGCTCGCCGGGGGTCGGGGGTCGTGTTGGTCAACGCGCGCGGCCGATAAGCTGCCCGGTGTGCGTCTGGTGATCGCGGAATGCCAAGTGGACTACGTCGGCCGACTGACGGCTCATCTGCCCATGGCCAAACGGTTGCTGCTCATCAAGTCCGACGGCTCGGTGAGCGTGCATGCCGACGATCGCGCCTACAAACCGCTGAACTGGATGAGTCCGCCCTGCTGGTTGACCGAGGCGCAGGTTCCCGACGAGGTCGCAGCGCTGCATGAGTCGGTCGAGGCGTACTGGGTGGTGACCAACAAGGCCGGCGAGGAGCTGCGCATCACGCTCGCGTCGATAGAGCACGACTCGTCGCATGAACTGGGCATCGATCCCGGCCTGGTCAAGGACGGCGTCGAGGCGCACCTGCAGGAGTTGCTCGCCGAGCACGTCGAGACGCTCGGACCCGGTCACACGCTGATCAGGCGCGAGTACATGACGGCAATCGGGCCCGTCGACATTCTGTGCAGGGATGCGCAGGGTGCGACCGTCGCCGTCGAGATCAAACGTCGCGGCGAGATCGACGGCGTCGAACAACTGACCCGTTACCTCGAACTCCTCAACCGCGATCCGTTGCTCGCACCCGTCAGTGGCGTCTTCGCGGCCCAGCAGATCAAACCACAGGCGCGCACGCTGGCGACCGACCGCGGAATCCGTTGCGTCGTCCTGGATTACGACGCTCTGCGGGGAGCGGAGAGTACCGAGTTCCGGTTGTTCTGAGGCGCCGCGGCGTCAGTCGCCCGTGCTGAAGCGGGCGCGCTCGGACAGTATCCGGTTGAGCAGTTCGGAGTCGTCGGCATCCGACAACGACGTGTAGTCGATGTCTTCGGCAGGACGCAGCGTGTCGGGGAACGTGTCGAACTCGCGCTGGATCTCGTTGAGCTTCTTGCGGATCTCCTCGAACTCCTCAAGGACCTGCGTGCGCGCGTCGTCGGCCTTCGCCGAGAGATTGCGGGCGCCCGCCAGTCGCTCGATGGCGATGTCGCGGGCGGTGTCGCGAATCTGCTTGGCCTCGGCCAATGCTTGTCGACGCTCCTCGGCGAGGGTCATGTCGTGGTGGCGGCGTTCCTCGGTGCGCGTCTGCTTGCTCTGTCGCGCCAGTTCGTCGGCGTCCGCATGAGCCTTGGCGACCAGTTGGGAGGCCTGGGTACGTGCCGCGTTCATCGTCGCCGTGTGCTCGGCTTCCATCGCCGCTGCGCGTTCGCTGCACAACCGGTCCGACTCCGCGGCGTCGGCCTTTGCCTTGGCGTGGATCGACTCCGCGTCGGTGCGTAGGTCAGATGCGTGCTGTTCCGCCTCGGCGACGATGCCGGACGCCTTGTTCTCGGCGTCAGCCACGATCGATTCAGCCCTGGCCTGTGCCTCGGACAGGATTCGGTCGGCATCTTCACGTGAGTTCTTGCCGAGTTCCGCTGCTTCCTGACGCGCCACCGACACCGTCTCGGCGGCCTCGGCGCCTGCTTCTGCGCGCATCTCCGACGCCTCGTCGGACGCGAGCTGCAGCATGCGACTCAATCGTTCGCTCATGCCCTGGGCCGTCGTGGGTGGCACAGACAGGGTGTCGACCTCGCGGCGGAGTTCCTCGATCGTCGCGCGGGCCTCGTGCAGATGCGCGGCGAGTTCTTGCGCGTTGGCGGTCGCGGCGTCGCGGTCGGCGGCGAGGACTCGCAGGTCGGCGTCGATGCGTCGGAAACGCTCGGCGACCTGCTCGCGATCGTATCCGCGCATGACGACGGCGAACGGGAGTTGCTGCCTCGGAGCCTGGCTCGACATGGTTCGACAGTCTAGTCGGCCGTGCTGTGGCGGTGCTGTGTCTGGTACGAGCGCGTGTGCGCCTCGGCAAATATTTGCCGTGGACGCGGAAGTGCGCGGGTCAGTGCGTCGAAGCGCTGTGGTTGGCCGCGGGTTCGACGAGCTCGAGCAGCACACCGCCAGCATCCTTCGGATGAACGAAGTTGATTCGCGAGTCGGCCGTGCCGCGTCGCGCCTCCGGATACAGAACGCGGACCCCTGCGGACGTCAGGCGGGACACCACCTCGTCGACGTCGGTGACCCGTACGGCGAGCTGCTGCAAGCCTGGTCCATTGCGATCGAGGAACTTGGCGATCGTCGACGACTCGGACGCCGGTGCGAGCAGTTGGATGACCGCGCCTGTGCCCGAGTCCGCGGGTCCGATCATCGCCTCCTCGACGCCCTGCTCCTCGTTCTTCTCCTGGTGCAGGGTGACGAAGCCCAGATGGTCGGCGTACCACTGCTTCGCGGCGTCGAGATCGGGCACCGCGATACCGACGTGGTCGATGGCCACCACAAGGTCGGAGATGAGTGCCGTCGCGCCGGCGGAGCCGACCGCGGCTGCGGTTTCGGAATCAGATGCAACTGCCGATTCGACGGGGGGCACGGATGATGAGGGCGTCATGCGATAAAGGTAACGTTTAAGGCGTCATACGAACAGAGCGACCGCTCGGTTGGTCGCTGCCCAGTACTTGGAGGTCCTCATGTCCCCGGCAACAGATCAGGCGACGTCGGTGATCGTCGCCGGCGCGCGCACGCCGTTCGGTCGGCTCCTCGGCTCGCTGAAGGGTTTCAGCGGTGTCGATCTCGGTGCGATCGCCATCAAGGCTGCGCTCGAACGCGGAGGCGTCCCGGCGTCGGCTGTCGACTACGTGATCATGGGCCAGGTGCTCACCGCAGGCGCGGGACAGATGCCCGCACGCCAGACATCGGTGAAAGCCGGAATCGGGTGGGACGTTCCCGCGCTGACCATCAACAAGATGTGCTTGTCCGGCATCGACTCGATCGCGCTGGCCGACCAGCTCATCCGTGCCGGTGAGTTCGAGTGCGTCGTGGCCGGTGGCCAGGAGTCCATGACCCAGGCGCCGCACCTGCTGCCGGGAAGCCGCAGCGGATTCAAGTACGGCAACACCGAGCTCGTGGACCACACCGCATTCGACGGCCTCTACGACGCCTTCACCGATCAGCCGATGGGTGCGCTGACCGAGCAGGGCAACGACACCGATGGCTTCACCCGCGCCGAGCAGGACGAGTTCGCCGCGCGTAGCCACCAGCTCGCCGCGACCGCGTGGAAGAACGGACTCTTCGCCGACGAGGTCGTTCCCGTGAGCATCCCGCAGCGCAAGGGCGACCCGATCGAATTCTCCGAGGACGAGGGTATTCGCGCCGACACCACTGCCGATACTCTCGCGGGACTGCGCCCGGCATTCCGCAAGGACGGCACCATCACCGCGGGCAACTCGTCACAGATCTCCGACGGCGGCGCCGCCGTCGTCGTGATGAGCAAGGCGAAGGCCGCAGAACTCGGCCTGACCCCGCTCGCCGAGATCGGTCCGCACGGAGTGGTTGCGGGCCCCGACTCCTCGCTGCAGCTCCAGCCGGCCAACGCCATCGAAAAGGCTTGTGCGCGAGCGGGAATCACGCCAGCCGATCTCGACCTCGTTGAGATCAACGAGGCGTTCGCCGCGGTCGGACTGGCCTCGACCAAGGCGCTCGGCATCAACCCCGACATCGTCAACGTCAACGGTGGGGCCATCGCGATCGGCCATCCCATCGGGACGTCCGGAGCACGCATCACGCTGCACCTCGCGCTGGAACTGCAGCGTCGGGGCGGGGGCGTCGGTGTTGCTGCGCTCTGCGGCGCGGGCGGTCAGGGTGACGCGCTCATCATTCGCGTGCCCAAGGCCTGAGGAAACTTCACCACGTTCGTGATCACGGATGCCTACTACGCCCTGTCGTAGTAGGCATCCGTGTCAGGCACAATGGGTTATATGAGGCAATTCTTCGACCTGTCCACCCCGGCCAAGCGTTTCCGGTTCGTCGCCGTACTCGAGGCAATCACCTGGGCCGCGCTGTTGGTGGCGATGTTCTTCAAGTGGGTGCTCGGGTACACCGAGGCCGTCGCGGTTCCCGGCATGGTGCACGGCATCGTCTTCGTCGTCTTCGTTCTGATCTCGATCGTCACCGCGGTGTCGTTGCGGTGGAGCCTCTCGGTTACCGCGCTCGCGCTGATCTCCAGCATCCCACGCTGGTGTTCGAGTGGTGGGCACGCCGCAACGGGCACCTGGCCGAGCTGTCGGGGCAGGTCGACGCCGAGTCGACGCCCCAGTACGCGGCCTGATGTCCCAGTACGCGGCCTGATGTCCCAGTACGCGGCCTGACTTCCCGGTAAGCGACCCTGGTCGCTTCCGATTCCGCATCACTTGCAGAGGAGCCGACCATGATCGCCGCATTCAGTCTCACACCGTCGGGTGGCGACGCCGTCGGCGACGACGGCGGCATGAGCGAAGCCGTCGCGGCGGCCGTGCGGGTGGTGCGCGAATCAGGTCTTCCGCACCAGACCACCGCGATGTTCACCTACGTCGAGGGCGACTGGGACGCGGTGATGGACGTGATCAAACGCGCCACCGACGCGGTCGGCGAACTCGCCCCGCGTGTGGGCCTCGTCATCAAGGCCGACATCCGCCCCGGCCACACCGACGAACTGACCGGCAAGGTCGACCGGGTGATGCGACATCTGTCCTGACTCGGCCCGCGCGCCTGCTCGACGATCCACGCTGACGCGTGCGCGCGGTGCGGTCTCGGCGATCTTCTGTCTGAACGGCTTTCTCGCAGCGCTGTGGGTTGCCCACATTCCCGTCATCACCGCACACACGGAGACCTCGCACGAGCAACTCGGCGGGCTTCTGCTGTTGCTCGGCGGCTCGGCGTTCGTCGGCATGCAGGTCAGTGGGCACGCACTCGACCGATACGGTTCGCGTACCACCACCTTGGTCGCGGCGACGCTGCTGTGTCCGGTCATGATCGGGCCTGCGGTGGCGTCGAATACCGGTCAGCTCGCCGTCGCGCTCGCGCTCTTCGGGTTTGTCAACGGCAGCCTCGACGTCTCCATGAACGCCCAGGCCGTCGCGGTTGAACGGGCGTATCGCCGACCGATCATGTCGTCGTTTCACGGCTTCTTCTCGCTCGGCGGTCTCGCCGGGTCGCTCGTCGTCGCCGCGACGTTGTGGGCGCAGGTCGGCGTCGTTGCGACTGTCGGGGTGTCGTCACTGCTCGGGCTGATACTGGTCGCGGTATGCGCACGTTCGCTCGTCGCGCCGGACGGCGGGGGATTGGTCGAGACGACGCCGTCGAACGCAGCCGGGCCGACAGTCGATGATGAGTCGACGGCGAAGGCGCGCTGGTGGCACGGACTGGACCTGCGTCGACTGGCGGTCCTCGCTGCCGTGGCGTTTGCACTCATGCTGGCCGAGGGGACCGCATACGACTGGAGTGCGCTGCAGATCGTCGAAGATTTCGGTACGCGTGACGCGGTCGGCGCTGTGGCGTTCGGGGCGTTCAGTGCGGCAATGACGATCGCCCGCTTCGGTATCGATCCGATCGCCGCGCGACTAGGCCCCGTCTGGGTGGTGCGGGCGGGGTCGGCGCTCGGCATCTGTGGAATCACCTTGGCGATTTTCGCTCCCGAACCGATCATCGCGATCGTCGGCTGGACTATTTTCGGTGTCGGTCTCGCAGGGCTGATACCGCAGATCTTCACGGCTGCAGGCAATTTGACGGCGTCGTCGAGCGGACGTGCCATCTCTACCGTCGTCGGCTGCGGCTACCTCGGAATGCTGTCGGGACCCGCGATCGTCGGGTTCATCGCGGGTCACTCGGGGGTGTCGGTCGGCCTGACACCCGTCATCGGTGCGCTTGTCTTCGCGTTGGTGGCAGCACGGGTCGTACGTCCGGCTGCACGACCGGTGAGTCGTCGGGACGTCCGTGACACACTAGAGGGGTGACACGACCGACCCCCAGGCCTCAGGGAAATGCTGCACGCACTCAGGCCGGCGCCGCAGCACGTCAGCAAGCCGCCGCGACAGTTGCCATGTCAGGTGCAGTCGACCTCTCCGCACTGAAGGAGAAGGCCGAGGCGCAACGAGCACAGGCACGTCAGCCCGCAGCGGCGGCGCAGCAGCCGAGCGCCGGATCGGCGCCGACCGGCGGCAACGTGATCGACGTGACGGACGCGACTTTCGAGACCGAGGTCCTCGCGCGGTCGACGAGACAGCTTGTCCTGGTCGACCTCTGGGCGGAGTGGTGCGGTCCGTGTAAGCAGTTGTCGCCGGTGTTGGAGAAGCTGGCCAACGCGTCGGGCGGCGCCTGGGTCCTCGCGAAGATCGACGTCGACGCGAACCCGCAGATCGCGCAGGCCTTCGGTGTGCAGTCGATCCCGACGGTTGTCGCACTCGCCGCCGGACAGCCCGTCGCCGCGTTCAACGGTGCCCGTCCCGAGGCCGAGATCGTCGACTGGATCGATCAGATCCTCGCCCAGGTCGGCGGTGCGCTCGCCGGGGCTCCTGCTCCGCAAGCAGAGCAGGAGATCGCCGACGATCCGCGCATGGTCGCCGCCGAGGACAAGATGAACGCGGGCGACTTCGACGGCGCGCTCGCCGACTACCGCGCCATCGCCGAGGCCGAGCCCGACAACGTCGAGGCCGCATCGTTGGTGCGCAACCTCGACTTCATGCTCCGTGCCCAGGCGCACGACCCGGCGATCGTCGAGAACGCCGCTGCGACCGACGTCGACGCTCAGCTCGCGGCCGCGGACGTACTGCTGCTCGGTCAGGATCCGGAGGGAGCGTTCGCGCGCATCATCGACGTCGTGAAGGCGACCTCAGGCGACGACCGCACGCGTGCACGAACCCGACTGCTCGAGTTGTTCGAGCTGTTCGATCCTGCCGAGCCCTTCGTGGTGGCCGCTCGTCGGAAGCTGGCCGCCGCGCTGTTCTGAGCCGGTCATCGGCGGTCAGTTCACCTTCCGGCGGTAGATGCGGGCTGCGACGATGTTCGCGACGATGAGGATGCCGACGCACCACCCCAACGCGATCCATATGTCGGTACCGACCGGTTGCTCTGCGAGTAGTGACCGGATGCTGTCCACGATCGACGTGACGGGCTGGTTCTCCGCGAAGACACGAACCGGTGTGGGCATGGATTCAGTTGGCACGAATGCTGAGCTGATGAACGGCAGCAGGATCAGCGGATACGAGAATGCGCTCGCCCCTTCGATCGAGTGAGCCGTGAGCCCGGGGATGACGGCCACCCATGTCAGAGCGAGTGTGAACACCAGCAGGATGCCCGTCACCGCGAGCCACGGCAGAAGCCCTGCATCAGAACGAAATCCGATGGCGAGCGCCACGCATACAACGATCAATACCGCCGCCGCGTTCGCGAGCAACGACGTGAGCACGTGCGCCCAGAGGGCCGCCGACCGCGCGATCGGCATCGAGCGAAAACGCTCGATCATGCCTGCACTCATGTCGGAGTAAAGCCGGAAGGCGGTGTAGGACACCCCGGAGGCCACGGTGACGATCAGAATTCCCGGTAGCAGGTAGTCGACGTACGACCCGGATTCGGTCTCAATGGCGCCGCCGAGGACGTACACGAACAACAGTAGGAATGCGATCGGCATGATCGCCGTGGTGATGACCGTATCGGGGCTGCGGGTCACGTGACGGAGGGTGCGGCCGAGCAGAAACCGTGTATCGGAGACGAAAGTGGTTGTCATGGATGTTCTTTCGTGCTCGGCTCACCGGTTACGGCGAGGAAGATGTCTTCGAGGGATGGTCGCTTCTCCACATACTCGACCTGAGCGGGAGGGAGAAGTGCGGACAGTTCGTCGAGTGTCCCGTCGGCGATGATGAGGCCGCGATGAAGGATGGCGATCCGGTCGGCGAGTTGCTCGGCCTCTTCGAGGTATTGGGTGGTGAGCAGCACGGTGGTGCCGCGACGTGCGAGAGTGGCTATCGACTCCCAGACCTCCTGGCGTGCTTGAGGATCCAGGCCGGTCGTCGGTTCGTCGAGGAAGAGGACGAGCGGATCTCCGAACAGGCTCATGGCGATGTCCAGACGCCTGCGCATGCCGCCGGAGTACGTGCCGACTCTGCGGCGGCCGGCGTCGGTCAGGGAGAATCGTTCGAGGAGTTCGTCGGCTATGTCACCAGGGTGGGGCAGATGTCGTAGTCGCGCAACGAGAATCAGGTTCTCGCGGCCGGTGAGGATCTCGTCCACGGCTGCGAACTGGCCGGTGAGACTGATTGATCGCCGTACGTCGTCGGGGCTGAGCGCGACATTGTGTCCGTTGACGCGTACCGTGCCGTCGTCGACGCGACTCAGCGTGGCGAGCGTCCTGATCATGGTGGTCTTTCCCGCGCCGTTCGAACCTAGGAGGGCGAAGACCGACCCGGCGTCGACGTCGAAGTCGACGCCGCGCAAAACCGCGAGCTCGCCGAACGACTTGCGGAGTCCGCGTACCGAGATGGCGGGTTCAGTGTGAGCGACGGTGTTCACCGGTGGTCTCCGGCTTCGTTCTGGGCGGCGATGGCTTTGTCGACTTCGCTGCGGAACTGGCTGCGCGCCTTGGTGATCCACGACGCTTCCGGGTAGCTTCGGAGGAACTCCTCTGCGAACTCGATCGGGTCGTCGCCGACGATGTCGGCGATCGTGGTGCCGTCTGCGGACGACTGCTCAAAGAGATCGGCAAGGTTTTCGAGGAGAGACATCAACGCGTCGACTTCCGAGGACGCGAAGTAGTAGACGTAGTGCTCGGTGCCGTCGAGCGCGCGACGGTAGGTGTCGGGCAGCGCATGCTTGCGCGCCTTGTATGCGCGATACCGCTTCTTGTCTGCGACGATCTTGCCCATCATCATCAGTGTCCCTTCTGGAGTTGGTCGAGCCGTTGGGTGAGGAAATTCCAGGTGCGCCAGAACTCGTCGAGATACTCCCGGCCGGAGTTGTTGAGCGAGTAGACTTTTCGCGGCGGTCCCTTGTCTGAGGGAACCTTCTCGACGTCGACAAAGCCTCGCTTCTCGACGCGGAGTAGCAGTGCGTACACCGTGCCCTCCGCGATGTCGGTGAATCCTTGATCGCGTAGCGCCGTGGTGATCTCGTATCCGTAGGCCGGGCGTCGGCTGAGGATCGCCAGAACGATGCCCTCTAGCGTCCCCTTCAGAATTTCGGTCAGTTGTTTGCTCATGCGACCCCACTAGCTAGTGGTACTGAGTACTAGTACATAGTATCGCTGAGTAGCTAAATCGCAAGAGGCCTCGAAGAGTTGGCTGCAGTTCTGTTCTGAGCTGGCCGTGCGTAGCTGGGCGTCGAACCTACGAGAGAGTTCTCGGAGTTTGCCGCGTGGCGACGATGGTCACGAGGTTGGCTTCGCCCCAGTCTCCGAGGGGAAGCAGTGCGTCGTTGAGTGACTGTCCCAGCGGAGTGAGCGAGTACTCCACTCGCGGTGGCACTTCCCGGTAGACCTCGCGGTGGACGATGCCGTCGCTTTCCAGTTCGCGCAATTGCTGGGTGAGCATCTTCTCGCTGACACCCGAAACGTTGCGCCGCAGTTCGCCGAAGCCCCAGGGGCGCTCGTGCAGCGCCCACAGGATCAGCGGCTTCCACTTTCCGCCGACCACCGCAACCGCCGCGTCGAGCCCGCAGGAGAACGGACCCTTGCTCGAAGCATCAGACATCAGCCAATACTAACCATTCGGTGGCTACCTAACGCGAAAGTGCGTACTTGTGAGAAGTGCAGCGGCACAGGAGTGTTGAGGCATGACTTCTACCGTGACCGTGATCGGGGCAGGCCCGATCGGGCAGGCCATCACCCGCGCTCTACTCTCAGCAGGCCACGAGGTGACCGTCTGGAACCGAACCCCCGAGAAGACCGCACCGCTTGCCGAACTCGGTGCGCGTGTCGCCACCACTCCACGAGAGGCCTTGCGTCGCAGCGACATTGCGCTCATCTCGGTGCGGGGCAACGACGCTGCGCGCGACATACTTGAACAAGCCGAACTGTCCGGCGTGGACGTGCTCGTCGTGAACCTCACCTCCGACACCCCGAGTTCGGCGCGGGAGCTCGCAGGCTGGATGACCAAGCAGGGTGTCCGATACCTGAGTGGAACGATGCTCACCCCCTCCGTCCTGGTGGGGCAGCCCGGCTCGACGGCGGTGCTGGGTGGCGTCGAGAGTATCTATGAGCAAGCCCTCCCGGTGCTCGAGGTGATCGCGCCCGAGGTTGCACGCCATGGCGACGATCCCGGCGCTGTCGCCGCGCTCGACCTCGCGCTGCTCGATGCGTTCTGGGGCACGGTGACAGCGTGGAGCCACGCCGTCGCCCTCGGACGAGCCGAAGGGCTCAACGCGAACGACCTCACCGAGCGGCTGACCGCGATAGTGCATTTGGCCGCGGAGGTCGGAGCCGGGATCTCGCAGGATGCTGAGCTCGGCAGCTATCCCGGTGATGTGTCCACCATCGCGTCTGCCCGCAGCACGCTGACTCATATCCTCCACGCCAGCACGGATCGCTTCATCGACGCGGGTTTCCCTGGTTCCGTCGAAGCGTTACTCCGACGCGCTACCGACCACGGCTACCACGACGACGGGCCGTCGCGTCTGGTTCCGACGATCGCGCGGGCCGCGCACTAGGCCGGTGCGAGCCAAATTGCCGAGTTGGCAGGGATCGTGACCGACGCCGAGACCGGCCTCCCGTGCCAGCCCTCGCCGTCGGCCTCGACCGCGCCGAGATTGCCCTTACCCGCGCCGCTGTAGGCGGCGGCGTCGGTGTTGAGGATCTCGGTCCAGGTTCCGGCGCGGGGTAGTCCCACTCGGTAGTCTCTGCGGTCGGCTCCGGAGAAATTGAACAGGCACGCCACCACCGAGCCGTCGGAACCACATCGCAGGAAGCTGATGACATTGTTCGCGGTGTCGTTCGCGTCGATCCATTCGTAGCCCTGCGGATCGGTGTCTTGCGTGAACAGCGCGGGACGTTCGCGGTAGACGCGATTGAGGTCGGTGGTGAGCGCCGAGATCCCTTGGTGCAGTTCGCCTTCCCAGCCCTGGAGCTGATACCAATCCAGGCTGCGGTTGTCGGCCCACTCGGCGGTCTGACCGAACTCCTGGCCCATGAACAGCAGTTGCTTTCCGGGGTGCGACCACTGGTATGCGAGGAATACCCGCACGCCTGCGGCTTTCGTCCAGGAGTCGCCGGGCATCCGGCTCCACAGCGTGCCCTTGCCGTGCACCACCTCGTCGTGTGAGAGCGGGAGCACGAAGTTTTCACTCCACGCGTACATCAGCGAGAACGTGATCTCGTGGTGATGGAAGCTGCGGTGGATCTGGTCGCGACCCAGGTACCCCAGCGTGTCGTGCATCCAGCCCATGTTCCATTTGAGGCTGAATCCCAGTCCGCCGAGGTCGGTCATGCGCGTCACGCCGGGCCAGGCCGTCGACTCCTCGGCGACGGTCACCGCGCCCGGGAAGAGCTTGTGGACCGTCGCGTTGGTCTCCTGCAGGAACTGCACGGCCTCGAGATTCTCTCTGCCGCCGTAGATGTTCGGTCGCCAGCCGCCCGCCGGCCGCGAGTAATCGAGATAGAGCATCGATGCCACCGCGTCGACGCGCAGTCCGTCGACGTGGAATTCGTCGATCCAATAGAGCGCGTTGGCGACGAGGAAGTTGCGCACTTCGCGTCGCCCGAAGTCGAAAACGTATGTGCCCCAGTCGAGCTGCTCGCCCCGCATCGGATCGGCGTTCTCATACAGTGGCGTGCCGTCGAAGCGGGCCAACGCCCATTCGTCCTTGGGGAAGTGCGCGGGGACCCAGTCGATGAGCACCGAGATTCCCAGCGAATGCAGATGGTCGACGAGGTACCGGAAGTCGTCGGGCTTGCCGAAGCGGGCCGTCGGTGCGTAGTACGACGTGACCTGATATCCCCACGAACCACCGAACGGGTGCTCTGCGACGGGGAGGAATTCGACGTGGGTGAAGCCCTTCTCGATTACGTAGGCGCCGAGTTGCTCAGCGAGTTCGCGATAGTCGAGCCCCTTGCGCCATGAACCCAGATGCACCTCGTACACGCTCATCGGTTCACGTGTCGGCTCGCTCTCGATCCGACGGTCGATCCAGTCGTCGTCGGACCAGACGAAGTCCGAATGCGTGACCACCGACGCGGTGGCGGGCGGAACCTCCGTGCGCCTGGCCATCGGGTCGGCCTTGTCGTGGAGGGTGCCGTCGGCGCCGTGGATGCGAAACTTGTACAGCGTGCCCTCGCCGACGTCGGGGATGAACAACTCCCACACGCCCGATGGCCCCATTGACCGCATGGGCGTCGACCGTCCGCTCCAGCCGTCGAAATCACCGATCACGACGACGCCGTGCGCGTTGGGTGCCCACACCGAGAACGTCGTGCCGGGCACGTCGCCGTCTGGCGTGGTGTAGACGACGGTGTGCGCGCCGAGAACCTTCCAGAGCTCCTCGTGCCTGCCCTCGGAGAACAGATGCAGATCGAGCTCACCGATGCTCGGGAGGAACCGATAACCGTCGGCAACGACGAATTCTGTTGTGCCGCCGTGCCCGTCGGGGTAGACGACTCGATAGCGGTAGTCGATGAGGTCGGTGATCGGCACGGTGACGACGAACAGGTCATCGGTCTGATGGTGCATCGGATAGTCGACGCCGCCGATCACCGCCGATACCGAGATCGCATTGGGACGCAGTGTCCGCAGGATCGTGTTACCCCCGGGGGCGTCGTGGGCGCCGAGGAACGAGTGCGGGTCGGGATGCGTCGTCGCCATCAGACGTCGGAGGTCGTGGTCGGAAGCGAAGGGATCGGGCTGCGTGCTGGTCACGGTGTGCTCACTGGATTCGGTAGGAGAGTCGGCGGGCGGCGTCGGGACTCAGGGGTGGAAGGGCGACGATGTGTGCGACGGCGCGCCACGGTTCGAGTCGTACGTAATTCGCCTGGCCCCAACCGAATTCCTCACCGGAGACCTCATCTGTGCCGACGACGCGCTCCTGCCAGTCGAATCCGAGTGCGGGCATGTCGAGCCACAGCGTCGACTCCTCGGCACCGAACGGATTGATGTTGACCACCACGACGACACGATCACCTGACACCGGGTCGAGCTTGGAGTAGGCGATCAGTGCCGGGTTGTCGAGGTGGTGAAAGGTGATGTCGCGCAACTGCTGCAGGGCCGGATGGCGTCGGCGGATCGCATTGAGTGAGGTGATCCATGGTTCGAGTGACTCGCCACGGCTCGCGGCTCCCTTGTAGTCGCGTGGGCGGAGTTCGTACTTCTCGGAGTTGAGGTACTCCTCGCTGCCCTCGCGCACGGGCAGGTGCTCGTACAGCTCATAGCCGCTGTAGACACCCCAGGTCGGCGACAAGGTGGCGGCCAGTGCCGCGCGTAGCGCGAACATGCCCGGTCCGCCGTGCTGCAGGCTCTCGTGCAAGATGTCGGGGGTATTGACGAAGAGGTTGGGGCGCGACTCGTCGGCGTGCGCGGCGATCTCGCGGCCGAACTCCTCGAGTTCCCACTTCGCGGTCTTCCAGGTGAAGTAGGTGTAGGACTGTGTGAAACCAAGGCGTGCAAGGCCATAGAGTAGTGCAGGTCTGGTGAATGCCTCGGCGAGGAACAGCACGTCGGGGTCGCGCTTTTTGACCTCGGTGATCAGCCACTCCCAGAAGTTCGGTGGCTTGGTGTGCGGGTTGTCGACGCGAAAGATCTTGACGCCCAACTTGTTCCACGCGAGCACCACTTCGAGTACCGCGCGGTAGATGCCGTTGCGATCGTTGTCGAAGTTCAGTGGGTAGATGTCCTGGTACTTCTTCGGCGGATTCTCGGCATAGGCGATCGTGCCGTCCGGCAGGGTGGTGAACCAGTCGGGATGCTCGGTCGCCCACGGATGGTCGGGGGCGGTCTGCAGGGCCAGATCGAGCGCGACCTCCATGCCGAGTTCGCTTGCGCGAGAGAGGAAATACTCGAAATCCTCCTGCGAGCCGAGCTGTGGGTGGATCGCGTCGTGACCACCCTGCGCCGACCCGATCGCCCACGGCGACCCGACGTCGTTCGGTGCCGCGACCAACGTGTTGTTGGGCCCCTTGCGATTGACCTCGCCGATCGGGTGGATCGGTGGCAGGTAGACCACATCGAATCCCATGTCGGCGATGCGCGAGAGATCTTGAGCTGCGGTCAGGAACGTGCCGTGCACGGGGTTGCCGTCGTTGTCCCAGCCGCCCGTCGATCGCGGGAACATCTCGTACCACGATCCGTAGAGCGCGCGGCGTCGGTCGGTCCAGATCCGCAGATTACGACTCTTGGTCACGAGTTCACGCACGGGATGTGCGTCGAGAAGGTCGACGACCTCGTCGGACAACGCGATTCCCACGCGATTCTCGACGCGTCTGCGCCTCGAGCGAAGTGAGTCGACGGCGTCGAGCAACAACTGGCGGTCGGTACCGTCGACCTGTTGCGCCGCTTCGCCGAGAATCCGCGCACCGGTCTCGAGGTCGTTGGCGAGATCCTCCGCGCCCTGACCGGCGTCGATCTTCTTGGTGACCGCCGACCGCCACGTCGCGTACGGATCACTCCACGCCTCGATGCGGAAGGTCCAGTAGCCGACGGCGTCGGGAACGATGGCCGCGTTGAAGGCATCGGGTTCCGTCGCGGGCGACATGCGGACGTCGAACGAGGTGCGGTAGGGCGTTTCGACGTGCAGGGTGACCCCGAGCGCGTCGTGTCCCTCTCGCCACGCGGTCGCGCTGATCGGGATCAATTCTCCGACAACGCATTTGGCAGGGTATTGCCCTGCGGAGACCAATGGTTGGATGTCGTCGATGCCCATCCGGCCGATCACTTCGGCCCCCTCTCGTCAGCGGCCACGCGCAGGGCCGGGAGTCCTCATCGATCCCACAGTGTTGCGTTCACTCTAGTGGCGTTGAGTTCAACACTAGTGACGTCGCCGGGTCGTGATGCCGAATCCGGGCGTCAGACTCACCGTAGCGGTACGGCGGCCAGTCTGCCGAGTGCCGCGCGGACCACGTCGGGGTCGGTCGTGCGCCAGAACGGCGGCATGGATGCGAGGAGATAACCGCCGTATCCGGCCGTCGCCAGACGCGAATCGAGGACGGCGACCACGCCGCGATCGTCGACCGACCGCAGGAGTCGCCCGGCGCCCTGCGCCAGCAGCAATGCAGCGTGATTGGCTGCGACCGACAGGAATCCGTTTCCTCCCCGCGAGGTGACTGCGCGCTGGCGGGCACCGAGTAGGGGATCGTCGGGGCGCGGGAAGGGAATGCGGTCGATGATCACCAGCGACAACGACGGGCCGGGGACGTCGACGCCCTGCCACAGCGACAGCGTGCCGAACAGGCAGGTCCTCGGGTCGTCGGCGAAGCGTGCGACGAGCGCCGCGGTGGTGTCGTCGCCCTGGCACAGGATGGGGAGGTCGCTGCGCGCGCGGAGCGCCTCGCTGGCCTCGCGGGCGGCGCGCATCGACGAGAACAGCCCGAGCGTGCGACCACCCGCGGCCTCGGTGAGCGCGGCGAGCTCGTCGAGTGTTGCGGGGGCGATGGAGTCTCGTCCAGGTCGGGGGAGATGACGTGCGACGTAGAGGATCGCCGAGCGTGGGTAGTCGAACGGTGAGCCGGCGTCGAGGCCCGTCCACCGCATCGGCGAACCGTCGGAGGGCGCAGCGCTGCCCGTTGCGGTGACGTCGCGTGCGGGTGTGTCGTTGCGGGCGTCGCCGCCGAGCGCGATGTCGTCGGCGGCCGGGGTGTCGGTGCCGCGGCCCGCTGCGGGCAGCCCCCATGTGGCGGCGAGAGCGTCGAAGGAGCCGCCGATGGTCAGTGTCGCGGAGGTCAGGATGACGGTCGACTCGGTGAACAGCGTCGCGCGCAGCAGTCCGCCGACCGACAGCGGTGCGATGTGCAGCACGGTGCGCGTCGACGATTCGGATCGGCCGGTGCGTTCTTCTGCCACCCAGACGACGTCGCGTCGTTTCGCCGGGTCGGGTTCGTCGAAGGCGCCGAGCACGCGGACCGCGGTGTCGTGGAGTTCTTCCAAGGAGGTCAGCGCAGCCGACCGTGCCGCGCCCTGGCCGTCGTCGGCGCCTCCCGGTCCGCGCGCGGGACCGATGGCCGAACGCGCCAGCCACAACCGATCTCGTAGCGTCGCCAGAACCAGCGCGGCATCCGCGGGCATGGCGGTCCACTCGCGCTTGGGGGCGTCGTCGAGCATGTCGCCGAGTTGCTCGCCCGCGCCGATCAGCGCGTCGACGGTTTCCTCGTCGATGAGCTTGCCGCAGCGTCGGGCGGCCACCGTGATCGAGGCGGCCGAGAGGTCGGACGTCGACACCGAAGTGATGCGGTCGACGAGGTCGTGCGCCTCATCGACGATCACCACATGGTGGTCGGGCAGTACGTTGGCCGGACTCATCGCGTCGATCGCCAACAGCGCGTGATTGGTCACCACGACGTCGACCTGCCCGGACTTGCGTCGTGCCCGTTCGGCGAAGCAATCCTCGGCATACGAGCAGTTCGACGCCCCGAGACACTCGCGCGAGGTGACGCTGACCTGCCGCCACGATCGGTCGGTGACGCCGGGGGAGAGGTCGTCGCGGTCGCCCGTGTCGGTGTCGGACACCCACTCGCGCAGGCGCGTGACCTCCCGGCCGGTGCGTGAGAGCTCGAACGCGTCGAACAGCTCGGTATCCGGCTCTTCGACGGTTCCCGCGTGAATCTTGTTCAGGCACAGGTAGTTTCCGCGACCCTTGAGGATTGCGAACGTCGGCTCGCGGCCGAGCGCGCCCTTCAGGGCTTTGGAGAGCCGGGGCAGGTCGCGCTCGACCAGTTGGCGCTGCAGTGCGATGGTCGCCGTGGAGACCACCACGGTGTCGCCGGACTCGACGGCGTGCCGGATGGCAGGCACGAGATAGGCCAACGACTTTCCCGTGCCCGTACCCGCCTGCACTGCGAGGTGCTGACCGGTGTCGATGGCGTTGGCGACGGCGGAGGCCATGCGGACCTGCCCGTCGCGGCGTTTGCCCGACAGCGCGGTCACGGCGGTGTCGAGGAGGGCGGTCACCGGCGGGAGCCCGGTCGCCCGCGAGGTAGTTGGCCCCGAGGCGTCCGACTTGGCGGCATTCGCTACAGATAGGTCGGTCACTAGGAAGCGGCCTGTCCGCCGTAGACCAGATCGCCCACGAGCGTGACGCCGGCGTCACGCATGCTGGTCAGCGCGGCGTTGGCGGTCGGTTCGGAGACTGCCGCAGTGAAGTTCAACAGGACGCGGGTGTCGAAACCCTCGTTCGCGGCGTCGATCGCAGTGGCGCGTACGCAGTGATCGGTGGCGATGCCGACCACGTCGACGCTGCGCACGTCATGGGCCCGCAGCCAGTCCGTGAGCGTGGTGCCGTCGTCGGAGGCGCCCTCGAATCCGGAGTACGCCGCGCTGTAGGCGCCCTTGGAGAACACCTCCTGCACCGCAGAGGTATCGAACTCGGGCGAGAACGCAACACCGTCCGTCCCGACCCTGCAGTGCGGTGGCCAGGTATCGACGAAGTCGGGATTGTCGGAGAAATGCGCGCCCGGATCGATGTGGTAATCACGCGTGGCCACGACGATGCCGTAGTCGTCCGTCAATGACTTCAGCGACCGCGCGACCGCGGTGCCGCCGTTCACGCCGAGCGCGCCACCCTCACAGAAGTCGTTCTGGACGTCGACGACGATGAGCGCCTGGGCTGGGCTGACGTCGTCGTCGAAGTGTGGGCTGGACATTCCGATCTCCTCGGGTCGTGGCGTGGCTGCTTGTGCGATCGGTTGTGGTTGCTCGTTGCTCGATACCGGTTCGATGATTGGACGTGGGCGGGTGGGGATCGGTTCCCTGTGCTGTCAGCCGAGTTGGAAACGGGTCGGTACGGCGGGATCTCCGTGCGAGAGTCCGAGTCCCTCCCACGGCAGGCTGACCAGACCTTCGGCGAGGAACGCGCGCGCGTCGTCGAGCGTCGGGAGGTCGTCGACGCGCCGTCCACCGCGAACCAGCGGGATCTGCAGAGGTCGCACGACGTGTCCCGGAACGTCCGGTGTAGGTGTTCCGGCGCGGTAGAGGATCTCCTCGACGATGGTCCCGGTCGGCCGCGCGACCCGCACGGCGTTCTTTGCGCCGCCCTTCGACTCCTTGTGGCTGGCGCGTTTGGCGACGGGGATGCCGTCGACCTCGACCAACTTGTAGACCATGCCGGCCGTCGGAGCACCGCTGCCGGTGACCAACGACGTGCCGACGCCGTAGGTGTCGACCGGCTCGGCGCGCAGTGACGCGATCGCATACTCGTCGAGATCGCCGGAGACGACGATCTTGGTGTTCGGGGCGCCCAGCTCGTCGAGTTGCTCGCGGACCTGCCGTGCCAACACGCCGAGATCGCCGGAATCGATACGGACTGCACCGAGCTCGGGACCGGCCACCTCGACGGCGTTGCGCACGCCCTGGGTGATGTCGAAGGTGTCGACGAGCAGCGTGGTGCCGACACCGAGTGTCTCGATCTGCGCGGCGAACGCTGCCTTCTCGTTGGGGCCCTCGGGATCGGTGAACGCGAGAGTGAACGAATGCGCCGCGGTTCCCGCGCTCGGCACGCCGTAGGTACGCGCCGCCTCGAGGTTCGACGTTGCCGCGACACCCGCGAGGTAGGCGGCCCGTGCGCTCGCCACAGCTGCCCATTCGTGCGTGCGACGCGATCCCATCTCGATGATCGGGCGCCTGCTCGCCGCGCTGACCATGCGGGCGGCTGCGGAGGCAATGGCGCTGTCGTGGTTGAGGATCGACAGGATCAGCGTCTCGAGCACGACCGCCTCGGCGAAGGTTCCGCGCACGGTGAGGATCGGCGAGTTGGGGAAGTACAGCTCACCCTCGCGATATCCGTCGATGTCGCCGGTGAACTCGTAGTTGCGCAGCCACTCGACGGTCTCGTCGTCGAGGAAGCGTTCGACGACGGCGATCTCGTCGTCGCCGAAGCGGAACTGCGTCAGCGCGTCGAGGATACGAGCGGTGCCCGCGACGACCCCGTACCGGCGGCCGTCGGGGAGACGGCGCGCGAACACCTCGAACACACACTGTCGGTGTGCGATCGGGTGCCGCAGCGCGGCGGAGACCATGGTGAGCTCGTACTGGTCGGTGAGCAGGGCGGTGTTGCGGATGGTCACGATCCCTTACCCTAGTTTGTATGGCGCCTGACGATATTCGTGCGCATGAGGCTACCCCCGGAAGTGGCGGCGGTAGCGGTGGCACGGCCGTGGCCGACCCGGCCGTTGCCGACGCCGCGTCGGCGTTCGACCGTCCCTGGGTGACCATCGTCTGGGACGATCCGGTCAATCTGATGCGCTACGTGACCTTCGTCTTCCAGAAGGTCTTCGGATACTCCGAATCCAAGGCGAACCAGCTCATGATGCAGGTGCACACCGAGGGCAAGGCCGTGGTGTCGTCGGGCGACCGCGACAAGATGGAATCCGACGTGACGAAACTGCACGCCGCGGGTCTGTGGGCGACGATGCAGCGCGACAGCTAGCAGCGGGCGGGACATACGAGTGCGCGTTTTCAAACGCAAGGGCCGAGGACGCTCGGTGCGGTACACGACGTCGTTGGAGTCTCACGAGTCCGAGCTCCTCGCGTCGATGGTGGCGTCGATGTCGGAGTTGCTCACCGAACGTGAGGCGAGCGCGCCGCGCGACGACCTCGCCGAGCTGACCGGCATCCGTACCGGACACTCGAGCGCCCCGACGGATGTGACCCTCGGCCGTCTGCTGCCCGACTTCCACCGGCCCGACCAGGACACCGAACTCACCGCGGACGCCGTGAACGGGCGGCTCAACGCGGCACTGCGCAGCGTCAACGAACCCAAGATCATCGACGCCAAGCTCGCGGCGTCGACGACGATGCTCGCGACTCTCCCCGACGGCGGCGGCGACGTCTCGCTCACCGAGGAGGAGGCGATGTGCTGGCTGACCGCGCTCAACGACGTCCGCCTCGCGCTGGGCGCGATGCTCGGGATCTCCGAGGACACCCCCGACCAGCTCCCGCCCGACCATCCGCACGCCGCCCACCTCGACGTCTATCACTGGCTGACCGTCATCCAGGAGCTGCTCGTCGAGGCGATGATGTGATGACCGGCTGGGCTCCCGTCGGTGATCGCATCACCGATGTGGCAGGCATCGCCGTCGGGCATCACCACCTCGTCGATGCAGACGCCACGCTCGGCCTCGGCGGACCCGACGATCCGCCCGGAACCGGGTGGGCCACCGGTACGACCGTCGTGGTCGTCAGCACGCCGGAGGGAGCGACGCATGCCCCGACGGCGGCTGTCGACGTGCGGGGCGGCGGCCCGGGGACTCGCGAGACAGACCTGCTCGATCCGTCGAACACCGTCACCACGGTGCACGCGATAGTGCTCACGGGCGGCAGCGCCTACGGACTCGCCGCCGCGGACGGGGTGATGGCCGGGCTCGAGGAGTCGGGTCGTGGCTTACCGATGAACGCCCAGGGCGGCGTGGTCCCGATCGTTCCGGGGGCCGTCATCTTCGACCTCCCGATGGGCGGGTGGACCAACCGTCCGGATGCGGGCTTCGGACACGCGGCGCTCCAGGCGGCGGGCGCCGAGGTCGCTCAGGGCAGCGTCGGCGGCGGGGCCGGAGCTCGGGCGGGCGGACTGAAAGGCGGAGTGGGGACGGCGTCGTCGCGCATCGAGACCGGCGCGGCGTCGGGCATCACCGTCGGTGCGTTGATCGTCGCCAACCCGGTGGGCTCGGTGATCGATCCGACTACCGGATTGCCCTGGGGTGCAACAGAACACGACCTCGCGTATTACGGACTCGCCCTACCGGACGGCTCGGATGCCGCGCGATTGGCCGAGGTCGCTGCCAAACAGACCGTGCTCAACACGACGATCGGCGTGGTGGCGACCGACGCCGAACTCGACGCCGCGTCGGTACGTCGAATCGCGATGTCGGCGCACGACGGGCTCGCCCGCGCCATCCACCCCGTGCACTCGCCGCTCGACGGCGACACCATCTTCGCGGTTGCGACCGGAGCACATCCCACCGAGCCCGCGGCGTTCGTGCCGCCGGGGATGAACCCCGACGTTGCTGTCCTCGCCGAGATCTGCCGCGTCGCCGTGACGGTCACCCAACGCGCGATCGTCAACGCGGTGCTGGCCGCCGATTCGGTGGCGGGCGTGCCCTCCTACGCCGACCTCGCGCCGTCGGCGATCACGACCACCGGCATCGCGTAGCTGCCGGAGTCGTCACCGGGGTCTCGGAATAGCGGCGTCGAGGGGCACGGTTGTTAGTCAGGACGTTTATCCGTTCACTTCGAGGAGAGCGAGTGCTGCAGATCAGCCAGGAGTTGGTCGACGAGATGGTCGCGCATGCGCGCGCCGATCATCCGGACGAGGCGTGCGGGGTGATCGCAGGCGCGGAGGGTTCCGACCGTCCCGTCCGGTTCATCCCGATGGTCAACGCCGAGCGGTCGCCGACGTTCTACCGCTTCGATTCGACGGAGCAGCTAAAGGTGTGGCGGGAGATGGATCGCAACGACGAGGAGCCGATCGTCATCTATCACTCGCACACCGCCACCGAGGCATACCCGAGCCGCACCGATGTCTCCTATGCCAGCGAACCCCAGGCGCACTACGTCCTCGTGTCCACGCGCGACGCCGACGACACCGAGATCCGGAGTTACCGCATCATCGACGGTGATGTCACCGAAGAACCCATCGAGATCAGGAGCTGAATCAACCATGACGGTCACCGTGTCCATCCCGACCATCCTGCGTACGCACACCGGCGGCGAGAAGCGGGTCGAGGGTTCCGGCTCGACGCTGTCGGAGCTCATCGACAATCTCGAGACCGCCAACCCCGGCCTCAAGGAACGTCTCGTTGCCGCGGATGGTGCGGGCGCGGGCAAGCTGCACCGCTTCGTCAACATCTACGTCAACGACGAGGACGTGCGCTTCTCCGGTGGTCTCGCGACCACGATCGACGACGGCGACGAGGTCACCATCCTGCCCGCGGTCGCCGGCGGCGCACTGCCACAGCCGGGACGATAGGCGTTTCGTGGCGCGCTACACGTCGCTGATCTCCTCCGTCGGGAACACGCCCCTGATCGGACTGCAACGCCTCTCACCGCGGTGGGACGACTCCGACGACGGTCCGCACGTGCGGCTCTGGGCCAAGCTCGAGGACCGCAACCCGACAGGTTCGATCAAAGACCGACCGGCGCTGCGCATGATCGAACAGGCCGAGGCCGACGGCCTGCTGCAACCGGGGTCGACGATCCTCGAACCCACGAGCGGCAACACCGGCATCTCTCTGGCCATGGCCGCCAAGCTCAAGGGCTACCACCTGATCTGCGTGATGCCGGAGAACACCTCGGAAGAACGTCGGTCGCTGCTGCGCATGTACGGCGCCGAGGTGATCTCGTCACCTGCTGCGGGCGGTTCGAACACAGCGGTTCGCGTGGCCAAGGAGCTCGCCGCCGAGCATCCCGATTGGGTGATGCTCTACCAGTACGGCAACGAGGCCAACTGGCGCGCACACTACGAGGGCACCGGCCCCGAGCTGTTCGCCGATCTTCCCGAGATCACCCACTTCGTCGCGGGTCTCGGCACCACCGGAACGTTGATGGGCGTCGGACGGTATCTGCGCGAACGCGACCCCGACATCGAGATCGTCGCGGCCGAACCGCGATACGGCGACGAGGTGTACGGCCTGCGCAACATCGACGAGGGTTTTGTGCCGGAGCTGTATGACGAGTCGGTGCTGACCCGCCGCTACTCCGTTCAGGGAGTCGACGCCGTCGCGCGGGTGCGCGAACTCATCGACCTCGAGGGCATCTTTGCCGGAGTGTCGACAGGCGCGATCCTGCAGGCCGCCCGCGGCATCGGCCGCAAGGCGCTCAAGGAGGGTCGACGCGCCGACATCGGATTGGTCGTGCCCGACGCGGGATGGAAGTATCTGTCCACCGGGGCGTACGACGGTAGCCTTGAGGATGCCGAGCAGGCACTCGAGGGGCAGCTCTGGGCTTAGCCGCCACCGCTGGTCGAGCTACCCCCGCTGGTCGAGCGAGCCTCGCTGGTCGAGCTTGTCGAGACCACTGCTGGTCGAGCGAGCCTCGCTGGTCGAGCTGAACCCGCTTGTCGAGACCCCCGCTGGTCGAGCTGCACCCGCTGGTCGAGCTGCACCCGCTGGTCGAGCTTGTCGAGACCACCCGACGAAGGAAAGACGATGACACCGAGCACCACGCCCGCGACGCGCGGCGCGCGACCCCTGTGGGCGCGGTCGGCGATCGTGATGGCGTTCATCGTCGCGGTGCTCGTGATCGTCGAGGCGATCGACGCCGCGACGCGCTACGACCTCGATCGCGCCGGCATCGAACCACGCCAGATCGACGGACTCGACGGCATCCTGTGGGCACCGTTTCTCCACGCCGATTGGCAGCACCTGTTCGCCAATCTGATCCCGCTCGTCGTGCTGGGATTCATTCTGCTGCTGAGCAAGCGCTTCCTGATCGTCACCGCGATCGTCTGGATCGTGTCGGGCCTCGGTGTCTGGTTGTTCGCGCCGTCGTACAGCGTCACAGTCGGAGCGTCGGGCATCATTTTCGGTTGGCTGACCTACCTGCTCGTGCGCGGAATCTTCAACCGCGACCTCACGCAGATCGCGATCGGAGTCATCCTCTTTCTCGTGTACGGATCGGTGCTGTGGGGCGTGTTCCCCGGCACCTTCGGAGTCTCGTGGCAGGGCCATCTGTTCGGCGCGATCGGCGGCGTGCTTGCCGCGTGGTTCCTCGCCGACCGGGATCGTCGCCGACGCCCACGGAGCGCCTCGTCGGGTCCTGTATCACCGTATGGCCCGACAACACCGGGGGTGCGGTCATAGTCACGAACACACGCGCCGACGCGCCTATAGGCATCTTCGATTCCGGCGTCGGTGGGCTGACCGTTGCCCGCGCGATCATCGACCAACTGCCCGACGAGGACATCGTCTACATCGGCGACACCGCGAACGGCCCGTACGGTCCGCTGACCATTCCGGAGATCCGACGCCACGCCTTGGCGATCGGCGACGACCTCGCCGAGCGCGGGGTCAAGGCAATCGTGATCGCCTGCAACACCGCGTCTGCGGCGTGCCTGCGCGATGCCCGTGAGCGCTACTCGCCGATCCCGGTGATCGAGGTGGTGCTGCCCGCGGTCCGTCGAGCCGTTGTCGCGACGAAGACCGGGCGCATCGGGGTGATCGGCACGGAGGCGACGATCTCGTCGCGCGCTTATCAGGACTCGTTCGCTGCCGCCCGCGATGCTCAGATCACCGCCGTCGCCTGTCCGCGGTTCGTCGATTTCGTCGAACGCGGAATCACCAGCGGCAGGCAGATCCTGGGTCTTGCGCAGGGATATCTCGAACCGCTGCAGGAGGCCGACGTCGACACGGTTGTCCTCGGCTGCACTCACTACCCGTTGCTGTCGGGCGTGATTCAGTTGGCGATGGGCGACGAGGTAACTCTCGTGTCCAGCGCCGAGGAGACCGCCAAAGATCTGTTCCGCGTGCTCACCGAATCCGACCTCCTTCACCCGCACACCGGGCGCGAGGCTGTGCGCCACTTCCAAGCGACCGGCGACCCGGAGATGTTCGCAAAGCTGTCGAGTCGATTCCTCGGACCCGTTGTCCGATCGGTGGATCCGGTTTGACGTGCGGCGTGTCGCCCACGCCGGGCCGTTCACACTTCCCGGTCGGCGTGTCTTGTGACCGATAAGTGGTCTGCCCGCCATGTGCGCGTGGCAAGGTAGGTCGTATGCGTCTGACTGTCCTGGGCTGTTCGGGCAGTGTCGGTGGCCCCGGCGCGGCCTGCTCGGGTTACCTGCTGACCGTTCCTGGTCATCGACCCGTGCTCGTCGACTGTGGTCCCGGGGTAATGGGGGAGTTGCAGCGGATTGTTGATCCGAACGAGGTCGACGTCGTACTGAGCCATTTGCATGCCGATCACTGTGTTGACCTGCCCGCGTTGTTGGTGTGGCGCCGCTATGCACCGACGCCCGCGACCGAACTGGCGTCGCTCTATGGGCCCTCCGGTACCGCGCTGCGGATCGGGGCGGCGTCGAGCGAGTTCGGTGGTCAGATCGACGACATCAGCGATACGTTCGACGTCCACGAGTGGTCGGACAATATCGAGATCACGTTGGGCGGCATCACGATCGACCCCTTCCGCGTCGACCATCCGCCCGCAACCTTCGGTCTTCGGTTCACCGGGCCGGAGGGGCAGGTCATCGCGTACAGCGGCGATTCGGGTCCGTGCGATGCGGTGATCGACCTGGCGGCAGACGCCGACATCTTCCTGTGTGAGGCGTCGTGGACGCATGCTCCATCGGATCGCCCTCCGCACCTGCACATGTCGGGCATCGAGGCGGGGGAGATGGCGACCAAGGCCGACGCGAAATCTCTCGCGATCACCCACGTCGCACCGTGGTCGGACGCCGAGGCGATTCTCGCCGAAGCGCGAAGTACCTTCTCGGGCCCGGTCGGCCTCGTGCGCCAGGGCCAGGTGTTCGACCTACCCGGGTGATCTCCTACAGTTGAGTTCGTGACCACACGAGCTGACGGCAGGACCGACGACGAACTCCGTCCCATCACCATCACCCGCGGATTCACGTCGAATCCCGCAGGGTCTGTGTTGATCGAGTTCGGTCAGACACGGGTGATGTGCACCGCGAGTGTTACCGAGGGCGTTCCGCCCTGGCGCCGCGGGTCGGGGCTCGGCTGGCTGACCGCCGAGTACTCGATGCTTCCCGCCGCAACCCACGAGCGTTCACGCCGCGAGTCGGTCAAGGGCAAGATCGGCGGTCGCACCCACGAGATCAGTCGACTGATCGGGCGTTCGCTGCGCGCGTGCATCGATCTGGGCGCGCTCGGTGAGAACACCGTCGCCCTCGACTGCGACGTCCTGCAGGCCGACGGCGGCACGCGCACCGCGTCGATCACCGGCGCCTACGTCGCACTCGCCGACGCCGTGACGTGGCTCAAAGCTGCTGGGCGACTGTCGGATCCGCAGCCGCTCTCGTGCATGATCTCAGCAGTGAGTGTCGGCGTTGTCGACGGTCGAGTGCGACTGGACCTCCCGTACGAGGAGGATTCGCGCGCCGAGGTCGACATGAACGTCGTCGCCACCGATGCCGGAACCCTCGTCGAGGTGCAGGGAACAGGAGAGGGTGCGACTTTCCCGCGCGCCACCCTCGACAAGTTGCTCGACATGGCCGAGATCGGTACGGACAAGTTGTTCGTGGCGCAGCGTGAGGCGCTCGCGCTTCCGTATCCCGGCACCCTGCCCGAGCCGGCCTGACCCGATGTCGCAGGTACTCCTCGCCAGTCGTAACCGCAAGAAGCTCGGCGAGCTTCAGCGTGTCGTCGACGCCGCAGGCCTCACCGGCCTCGAGGTGATCGGACTCGACGCCGTGCCCGAGTACCCCGAAGAACCCGAGACCGGTGCGACCTTCGAGGACAACGCGTTGATCAAGGCCAGAGCCGGCGCTAAAGCAACTGGATTACCTTGTCTCGCAGACGATTCGGGAATCGAAATCGACGCACTCAACGGCATGCCCGGGGTGCTTTCAGCTCGATGGAGCGGCGTACACGGCGACGACGCCGCCAATAACGCGCTGGTGTTGGCGCAACTCTCGGACACACCCGACGACCGACGGGGCGCGGCATTCGTGTCGGCGTGTGCGTTGGTGTCGCCGGCGGGCGACGAGACCGTCGTGCGCGGTGAGTGGCGCGGCACGTTTGCGCGAGAACCGCAGGGCTCCAACGGCTTCGGCTACGACCCGCTCTTTCTCCCCGACGACGCGGTAGCTGCCGGACGCTCTGCCGCCGAGTTGGCACCGGCCGAGAAGGACGCATTGAGCCATCGCGGAAAAGCCTTGGCGCAGTTGGTTCCTGCACTGCGCGCCCTGGCCTGAGGGTCGACGGCGCACAACGGACTAGACGTCGCAGCAAACGGCCACCGTCAGCCTGCGCCGCCGCTGTGGACCGCGAGCATTCGTGAGACCGAATCGGGCCACGTGAACTGCGCAGCACGCGCACGAGCGGCACTTTCGCGTTCGGAACGCGGTATCGACAGAACATGCTCGACGGCGCGTGCGAACCCTGTCCCCGAATTGTCGGCGAGAGCGCCACACGACTCGTCGACCATTCCTGCGACGGCGGACGACCGCGACCCGACGACCGGCGTCCCCGACGCGAGCGATTCTAATGCCGACAGGCAGAACGTCTCGTGCGGGCCGGGAGCGAACGAGACGTCGGTGCTGGCCAACAGTGCCGCGACCTGGCGTCGGTCACGCAGATGGCCGAGAAACGTGACAGGTAGGCCCCTGGCGGCGTGCTGCAGGGCGCCGCGCATGGGACCGTCTCCCGCGACGACCAGATGCACGGGTAGTCCCGCGCGATGAAGTTTCGCAACTGCCGCGATAGAACGGTCTGCGCGCTTTTCCATCGACAGTCGGCCGCAGTGGCCCAGGAGCGTCGTCGAACCGTCGGTCCACCGAGCACTCAGCGCGGGGTCGAGGTGATGTGGCGCGAACTGCTCCAGGTCGACGCCGAGCGGTGCGCGGACCACGTTGCGGGCCCCGATCCGCTCGAATTCGGCGGCGGCGAACCCGGTGGTGCACACCACGGAGTCGTACGAGTTGGCGGTTGCGGCGTTCGCCCGATCGGCCAGTGCCCGGGCGGTCCGCACGGGCATGGCCATGGCCAGCAGCCTGTCGAGCCGCTCGTGCGACACCATTGCCGACGGGATGTCGCGGCGTCGGGCCCAGCCACCGAAGCCGCGCAGCGTCAGCCGGTCTGACACCTCGAGTGCGTCGGGGCGGATCGAAGCCAGAACGTCGGCGACGCGTCGAGCAGATGCCAGGCGATACCCGCCGGAGAACGGGATACCCGGCGCGCGCACTGAAATCTTCACTACGCCGGACGGCATCAGATCTTCGCGCGATTCGCTTCCCGGTACGACGAGTGTCACGTCGTGTCCGGCGGCGACGTAGCCGGCACCCCAGCGGTCGACGGCTGTGCGCAGTCCTCCGGAGCGCTCACCGTAGAAGTTGGCCAACTGAACGATGCGCACCTCGCCAGTCAGCCGCGCTTGCGTGAACGCAGCGCTGCGCGTGCCTTAGGGCAGGTTGAACTGCGCCTTTACTTCCTTCGACCGGATGTGCTCGACATAGAACGAGAGGAAGGGGATGGTGCCCGCGATGGCGGTCACGATGATCTTGCCGACCGACCAACGCACCTTGATGCCGAGGTCGATCGCGCAGATCAGGTAGATGAAGTAGATCCAGCCGTGTACCGGCGGGACGAAGTCCAACACGTGATTGCCGAAGCCGTAGCGCAGGATCAACTCGGCGACCAACAGCAGCAGCCAGATACCGGTGATCCACGCGAGCACGCGATAGCGAGTCAGTGCGCTCTTCACCTTCGCGACGGGCGTGGTGGTCTGTGCGGACTGGGCGGTTTCGGTGCTCTGTGGGGTCTCGCTGCTCACCTGGGGTGTTCCTCCGTCTGTGTGGACTCGCGGGTCGTCGCGGGCGTGGTGACCGGCTGCGCCTCGGTGCGCTCGTGGTCTGTGGCGGCGAGCTCGGCGAGGTACCGGTTGTAGTCGGTGAGTGTCGAATCGTCGCTCACGGGAGTCGCGGCAAACGACGACGCGCTCGGGGTGGTGGCCCGCTCGGGGAGTATGCCGTCGGGGATCTCGGTCACGCCCTTGGGCTTGAGCTTCTCGACCTCCTCCGGGTCGGCCTCGAGCACCACGAACCGGCGGTACGCCCAGACGAACGCAATGGCGAACGCCGGCCACTGGAGCGCGTAGCCCAGGTTCTGGCCGGTACCGCCCGACGACTCATAACGATCCCACTGCCACCACGCCATGCCGAGGCACACGACAGCGGCGAGCGCCACCAGCACCAACAGTGCCGGGCGGTGCCTGCGAGCACCACGACGCGTAGTAGACATACCTTTGACGGTACCTGGCCTGGGTGTATCGCCGCGCGACCGGTACTGTTGACCGCGCACGCGCGAGTGGCGGAATTGGCAGACGCGCTGGATTTAGGTTCCAGTGTCTAAGGACGTGGGGGTTCAAGTCCCCCCTCGCGCACCATAGAACTCGTACTCGAATCAGCAGAACCCTTATTCGAATCAGCGCGCCCGTGGATTCGCATCCGATGTCACGGTGTCCGGCGGATGACGCGAGTCTGACTAGACTCGGCCACGGGTACGACCAACTGTCACCCACGAATTCATCATGACGAAGGGTACGAACGCACGATGACGGAGATCGATGGGTCCGGTGTCACCCCCGATCTCCCGGAGAGCCTCGTCGACGTGGCAGGCCGTCGTATTCGGGACGCGATCCTGTCCGGGGCATTGACACCCGGACAGAAGATCGTCGAAGAGACACTATGTGCCGATCTCGGCATCAGTCGGGCTCCGGTCCGAGAGGCACTCCGGTTGCTCGCCCAGCAGGGCCTCGTAGAACACCAGCCTCGCCGCGGAACCCGGGTGGCAGAGTGGTCACCGCGAGACATCTTGCAGCTCTTCGAACTTCGCCAACTCCTGGAGCGATATGCGGTCGAGTCGGCGCTGCCGCTGGCCGATCCTGACGTTCAACTTGCGCCAGTGCGCGCGGCCATCGAGGCCATGGAGAATGCTTCGGCCGACATTGATATCGACGATGCTCATCGGCGGTTTCATGCAGCGGTGGTCGGGCTCGCCGACAATCGGCAACTCGACATCGCCTTGGAGCCGATCCTGCTGAAACTACAGTTGCCCATGGCGGTCAACCTGCGTGCGGAGGCGCGCGACCACCACGGGCACGATGATGGACTCCATCGTCATCACGACATCTTGCACGCGCTAGAAGCCAACGACATCGAAGCCGTGGTCGCCGCACTACGCGATCACGGACACCTCAACTACCTCAACCTCGTCGAGGCGACGATGGGGGAGGACGGGCGAGCCGACGAAGCCCGGATGAGCTAACACAAACGACACACAGCCGTTCTTCGGTTGGCACGATTCTGTCGACAATCGACGGTATGAACATTTCCGGAGAGGGTCCAACCCTGGGGCCGACGGTCGCCGAGATCGTCGAATCACATGTGAGCGGTAGCGGGTCGCCGAGCAGAACCGCACGAATGGTCTGCGATGCGATCGAGGCGCGTGGAGACGACGGCACCTGGTTGTCGACGGTGCCGAGAGACGAACTGATGGCGGCGGCGGCCGAACTCGAAGCCAGCCCGGGCGCGCGCGGTCTTCCGCTGTACGGAGTGCCTTTCGGCGTCAAGGACAGTATCGACGTCGCCGGGGTGCCCACCACGCTGTCGTGCCCGGGCTACGCATACGTCGCCGAGACCACCGCGCCGGTCGTGCAGCGCCTACTCGACGCGGGTGCGCTCTATGTCGGGAAGACCAACCTTGACCAGTTCGCCACCGGACTCAACGGCACGCGCACCCCGTTCACCGTGCCCCGCAGCGTTTTCGGAGGCGACATGATCTCCGGTGGCTCGAGTTCGGGATCGGCGCTGGCGGTCGCGCTGGGTGAGGTCCCGTTCGCGGTGGCCACCGACACTGCCGGATCCGGCCGGGTCCCCGCGGCCCTCAACGGCGTCGTCGGTTACAAGCCGTCCCGAGGTTTGATCAGCACTGTGGGGCTTGTGCCGGCGTGTAAGTCGTTGGACTGCATCACGATGATGGCCGGCTGCATCGACGACGTCGATCGGGTCATGGCGGTGATGGCAGGCGTCGACGACGATGATCCGTGGTCACGACCGTCGGGGCCGGGATTCGCCGGCGACCGCATCACGATTGGTCTGCCACCGGTGGAGGAGTTGGAGTTCTTCGGCGACGAGGCCATGAAAGACGCCCATCTCGCGTTCCGAAACAAGCTGCAGAACAATACATTTACTGTTCAGACCGAGGTAGTCGAGGTATCCCTGGCACCATTCCTCGCCGCCGGTGAGCTGTTGTACTCGGGCCCGTGGGTCGCCGAACGCCTCGTGGAGTTCAATGATTTCCTCACCGACCGTCCCGACGAGATTTTCCCGGTAGTGCGCGACATTCTGCGCAGCGGGCTGAATTACACCGCCGTCGACGCCTTCGCTGCACTGCAGAGACTCGCCGAACTGCGTGCCGAGGTGGGCCGCATCTGGCGCGATATGGACGTACTGGTGGTGCCCACGATCGGCCGAACGTTCACCGTCGATGAAGTTCTCGCACAACCTATTGCGGCGAACACGATGCTCGGTCACTACACGCACTTCGGGAACCTGCTTGACCTACTGGGGATATCGGTACCGCAGGGCACCACCGCCGACGGGCGTCCCCACGCCGCGATGCTGCTCGGCAACGCCCTCTCCGACGACACGGTGTTACACCTTGCGGCCGAACTGCTCGACGAGCCGCGGGCGCACGCCTCCGTCGTTGAACGCCCGGAAATGAACACCGTGCAAGCGAAACCCCTGGAGCACAACAGAAAGGCCGTGTTGTGAGCGAATCGGTCACCGTCATGGCGTTACCCGAACCCATCGATCTCGACCTCGACCGCACCGCACTTGTGATCATCGACATGCAGCGAGACTTCCTGCTGCCCGGCGGTTTCGGTGAGACCTTGGGCAACGACGTCGGGCAGTTGCAGAAGGTCGTCGAACCGTTGCAGGCGTTGCTTGCCGCCGCGCGATCAGCGGGCATGCTCGTGGTCCACACCCGTGAAGGACACCTTCCTGACCTGTCGGATTGTCCGCCCGCCAAGCTTTCTCGGGGTGCCCCGTCGAAACGGATCGGCGATCCGGGGGCATTCGGACGCATCCTGATCCGTGGCGAGTACGGCCACGACATCGTCGACGAACTCGCGCCGCTGGCCGACGAAGTCGTCATCGACAAACCCGGGAAGGGCGCCTTCTACGCGACGGATTTCGGAAAAGTGTTGGAGTCCAACGGAATCACCCAGCTGTTGGTGACCGGTGTGACCACCGAGGTGTGCGTGCACACCACAACTCGTGAAGCCAACGATCGCGGCTTCGAGTGCGTTGTGGTCTCCGACTGCGTCGGGTCCTACTTCCCTGAGTTTCAGCGTGTCGGGCTGGAGATGATCGCCGCGCAGGGCGGCATCTTCGGCTGGGTCGCTGCGAGTGCCGACCTGCTCCCGGCGATGCTCGGGCGTCGTGCAGAGGCCTCGTCTGACGTCGTTTCCTGAACTAGCACAACACTATTCACCACCACCTTCCACGGCGTTGTGGAATCGACATTGCTGAAACATCTACACACTCGAAGGAACATCATGGGCACCACCGTCGAACCCGCGCCACCCACCGAGCCGTCGACACCTGACGCCACTGCGAAGTTACCGTGGTGGACCCGAGGGGATACCAACGCCTTCTTCGGGCTCGGATTCAACATTCTCGTCAACGTGTTGACCCTTACCGGCCTGATGATCGGCGTCGTCAAGGTTCCGGCCGACGATGTCCTCGGTACCGTGCTGCCCGCCCTCGGCGTCGCACTCGTGCTGGGCAATCTGTACTACACCTTCCTGGCCCGACGACTTGCCAAGCGTGAGAACAGGAGTGACGTGACGGCTCTGCCGTACGGGCCGAGCGTTCCACACATGTTCATCGTCGTATTCGTGGTCATGCTGCCGGTCTACCTCAAGAGCAACGACGCGATGCAGGCCTGGCAGGCCGGCTTGGCGTGGGCGTTCATGATCGGTGTGATCGTGATGATCGGAGCGTTCGTGGGACCGTACGTCCGCAAGCTCACCCCGCGCGCGGCGATGCTCGGCACCCTCGCCGGTATCTCGATCACCTTCATCTCGATGCGGCCGGCCGGACAGATATGGGATGCGGCATGGATTGGGTTGCCGGTGCTGGCGATCATCCTGATCGGGTTCTTCACCGACGTGAAGCTGCCGGGCAACATCCCGGTCGGGCTGGCAGCGCTACTTGTCGGCACCGCCATCGGTTGGATCGGCGGGTTCATGTCGTTGCCCGACCTGCAGAGCGCTGTCGACAACATCGCCATCGGAGTCCCGGATCAGCGGTTCGACATGCTCTTCTCGGGCTTGGGGGATCTCGCCCCGCTGCTGGGCACAGCAATCCCGTTGGGCGTCTACAACTTCACCGAGGCGATGAGCAACGTCGAGAGCGCCGCCGCCGCGGGCGACAACTACGACCTACGGAGCGTGCTGCTGGCCGACGGTGCGGGCGCATGTATCGGTGCGGCGTTCGGCTCGCCGTTCCCGCCTGCGGTCTACATCGGGCACCCGGGGTGGAAGGACGCCGGTGGTCGGTCGACCTACTCGCTGGCCAGTGGGGTGGTGGTCGGCCTGCTGTGCTTCCTCGGGTTGGTCGGGGTACTCGAGGCGCTGCTGCCGGTGCCCGCGATCGTGCCGATCCTGCTCTACATCGGCCTGCTCATCGGGGCCCAGGCGTTCCAGGCTGTCCCCCGACTGCACGCGGTAGCGGTGGTCGCGGCGATCCTGCCGAACCTCGCGCAGTGGGGAACCGGCCTCATCGACAACGCACTGTCCGCGGCAGGAACGACGGCCGACAAGGTAGGAGGCGACGCGTTGGCCAACGCCGGGCTCGTCTACTCCGGACTCAAGACCTTCGGCGAAGGTGCGGTGCTGGTGGGTCTGGTGTTGGGGGCGATCGTGACGTTCATCCTGGACAAGAAGTTCCACTATGCGGCGATCGCCTGCCTGGTCGGTGGGGTGCTGTCGTTCATCGGGCTCATCCATGCACCCGAGGTGACGTGGGCGGCCAACCCGCAGGTGGCGCTCGGCTATCTCTTCTTCGGAATCGTGTGCTTCGCCTACTGGTTCCTACCCAACGCCCGAACGCCGGTGACCGTCGACGAGGCCGACGTGGTCGCCGGACACTGACTCGCCACTATCGCTTGCCCGCGGCGTCGCGAGACGTCGCGGGCAGTGCTGGCTTTTGCTCGTGCGGTGGTGCTTAGGCACTGAGTCGCTCAGCACCGTCGAGCGTGCTCGCGGCATTGTCGAATCCAAGTCGTCCACTTAGTTCTCTAGGCAGAGCATCCTACAGTTAATGGCTCTTCGAAGTTGAGCGGGCAATGCCTGGTCAGGGCCGCGGCGTGTCGTTGAGGTGAGACGCCCCTGGTCTCCGG
>NZ_LZTE01000086.1:0-56068 GCF_001665925.1 Gordonia sp. 852002-50816_SCH5313054-c | reverse complement strand
CCGGAGACCAGGGGCGTCTCACCTCAACGACACGCCGCGGCCCTGACCAGGCATTGCCCGCTCAACTTCGAAGAGCCACAATGTCTCATCCGCGAGCTCACGCTTGCCCGATTCTCGAAAGCGTCGTCGACTGTGGTTGGTGCCAATTGTTGGTGCCGCGTTAATGCTGACCGCGCAGATGTGCGCTCATTTTCTGCACTTTCCGGGCGTCGAATGGTTGGTGACGGTCGCCGCGGTGGTTGCAGTGTCCATCGCGCTCGCCGCGGGGCTCACTCACGAGGACCTGGGCCTCGGCGGTGCGGGCCTGCGCAGCGGCGGACGATACGCGTTGGTCATCGTCCTTGCGGTCGTTGTTGTGGTCGTTGTCGGCGTCGCCATTCCGCCGACACGCGAGCTGTTTCAGAACGACGCCTATCGCGACCTCGGACACGCGCTACTGGCTGCGTTCGTCGTGATTCCGTTCCAGACGGTGCTGCCCGAGGAGTTGTTCTTCCGTGGTGTGCTGTTCGGCTCGCTGCGTCGACTCACGACGCCCACCCGCGCCCTGCTGATCCAAGCCGTGCTCTTCGGCTGTTGGCATGTGGTCACGTCACTCGGACTCACCGCGGGCAACGCGGGCCTGTCAGACCTCTTCGGACAGACCGTGTTCGCACAGTTCATCGGTGTCGTGGTGGCTGTCGCCGTCACGGCAGCAGCAGGTGTGCTTCTCGGATGGCTCCGCGTGCGCAGCGACAGTCTGCTCGCTCCCATAGCCTTGCACTGGGCCGCCAATGGCATCGGTGCCGTCGGCGCCGCGCTGGCTTGGCGGTTCGGGGGATAGGCGGTCCGAATAGGCGCTCGAACCGGACAGTACACGCGACGATCCGACAACCCCGGTTCGCGCGGCACAGACGAGGTCCGGCCGAATTCGGCGCGATGGCTGGGGCCCGTGTCCGCCGGCGCGGAAAGCAGGGGAAGGGTCCGCGCGGCATCCAGCCGTGCAGAAACTAGGGGAAGTATTCTTTTCCCGGCTTGTGTACGTTTCCGTGAGTTGTTTCTTGGGGAACGGTCAGGGACTCGAGGAAGAGTTCGACAAGGCACCTTAGAGCCGCGTCGCTCGGCCGGGAAAGCAGTAATGAAAGCCACGATTGCGATCCCGATCTTCGATATCTAGGCCGACGCCGGAACTCCCAAGCGGTATAGAGCACATGCCGCCCGCACTCTCCCTTTACGCGACCTGTCGGTGAAACGAGGGTCAATCACGGTGCGCCAATTTCCACGACTTCGCCCATAACTCGAGTGGCCCCAGGCTGACCAGAAGCGCTGCGCCGTGCGTCGTCAACCGGTAGCCCGAGCGCCCTTTGGTGACGATCTTCGCGTCGACCAGCTCGTCGAGCCGCTGAGACATCGTTGTCGGAGACGCCTCGGGAATTCGGCGACGAAGGTCGGAGAATCGCACCGCTCCGAAGCGGAGTTCCCAGAGTATCCGCAACATCCATCGACGGCCCAAGAGGTCGAATGCGGCCATGATCGGCCGACCAGTCTCCGAGCCGCGGACAGCGTTCCCAGGGATGGGAGCTGACTCGTCGTCGGACATGGTTTCGAGAATACCGGGCGACTTCAGCCCCTGAGCGCTGCCACACCCTTGCATCTTTGGTCCAATTAGTGGACTATCGATCGGTATGTCAGTCGGCATAGTTTTATGGCTAGCCCGCGCGGGGAACGGCCCCGAAACCCGTCTGTACTGGCAAACTGTCGTTGACAGCAGTCGCCCGGCGGAGCGACAGCTAGATGATCGATGCATCCGAGCAACCCGAAGTGGTTCATAGATTGGATTACACCGTGTATCAACAGAGACTTCGCGAACCAGATCGTCGACCAGGGCAGCCCGCGTGAACGACCGCATATCGACCGCCGCGGCCGCAGCCATCGTGCAGGTCGCACTCCCATTGGCCGACCGGCGAATCGACGCATCGCAGAAGCCCTATGCGGGCAGCCCGGAACTGATCCCGCACGAGGCATCGCGGCGGTGGGGCTTCACGCATTTCGGAGTCTTCGTGCCACGGTTGCCGGACCCGCATCGATACCTGAATACGATGACCCTGATCGGTGCGACCGGAACCGAGTTGTTCGACAATGACGGGTTCGTCGTCGAGCCCGATGCCCGACGCACGACGACAGTCTTGTCGTCGACAGCACACGGAGATCAGTACCACTACCAGCGCTACGACGCGCGCCGCGATTGTGACTTGGCCGCAGACGGCTCGAAGCTGGCGTGGGGTCAGGACCTCGAGATCGAGGTCGCACTGCCGAAAGTGGCGGTGCGAGGGCGGTATTCGACGTTTTCTGTCGATCTGAATCTGGAGGTCACCGACAATGTCGCCTACTTCACCAAGTCCCCGGTCTATGACCATCTGAGTCTGCTGGCACCGTACACGGGCACGATCACAGACGATGCCGGCGCGACCTCCGTGGAGGGGCTGGGGACCTTTGAATACTGCCGCGCGATGACGCCGCAGAACTTCTCCGCGTCCCCGTTGCCACCACGACTCAAACTGCCGTCGGACTATTTCACCTACCAGATTCTCCAACTCGATGACGTCACCCAGGTGCTTCTCACTGAGGTGCAGGCACGCGGCCAATCGGCGTGCCTGATGGCGCATCTACGGACCGCCTACGGTGATCGACAGGTCTTCGACGACATCGAATTCGAGGTGATCGAGTGGGGTCGCGACCAGGTCGATCCGTGGGGACGCGGTATGCCTGTGCCGCAAAGACTTCGGTGGCTGGTTCGCGACAGCCAAGGTCACGAGGTCCTCGTAATCGACGGCGAGGTCGATGCGCCGTGGCGGTTCGGCCACGGCCGTGGCTACGTCGGCGCTTATCACTACACGGGCACCTTTCGCGCAGCGTCCATCGCCGACACCGGATACATCGAATGGATTGATCTGCGCCGCAAGCAGAGTCGGTCGTAAGCAGACCGGCGGACTGCACTCAGCACAGACGACACCCAGCACTGATCGACTATCAACCAAAGGAGCGCCCATGGCCATCTGGACCACCCTTGACCCCGTCGACCTCAGCTACTTCGACACCGCACAGCACAGCTTCAGCTACGACGTCGACGTTCCGGGCGCTGATCCCGACACCGTCTGGGCAGATATCGTTGCGCCGCAGCCGTTACCGTGGGTGCGCGCGCTGCGCGGGCACTACCTGAGTCCCGAGCCCCTCGGCGTCGGCAGTCGCCGCGAAGTAGCCGTGCTTCGGGGCGTGATGACCTTGCGTGAGCATTTCTTTCTGTGGGACAACACCATTCACCGGCACAGTTTCTATGCCACCGAGGCGAGTGTTCCGCTGTTCCGATCCTTCGCGGAGGACTACCACGTCACAGCGTTGGGATCGGGGAGTAGGTTCACATGGCGTTTCGCGTTCGACGCCCACCGCGGCTTCGGCCCCATCGTCGCCGCAGGTGTCCCTCTCAATCGCCGCCTGTTCGCATCGATCATCGGGGATACCCAGCGCCACTTCGATACCCAGTACCCGGCCCGAGGAGGAGTGCTATGAGTTCCGCGCAGTGTGCAAGGCCATCCGCACGTCCGGTTCACTACACCAGCACCGATCGGTCCGGCGGCCTCAAGCGTCTCGGGATCTCAGCGGTCGCTCGAGTGATGCGTACCTCGAACCACAACTCTGCCGTCCGTGACGACCTCCCCAAAGATCTGACGTTCCCCCCGAGTTCGACGCGCGTGCTGACCAAAGGTGCCGCGCACTACGGCATCATGATCCCCGACCTACCGGAGCCGCATCGATTCCTTGCCCACATGATCGTGATCGGCGGCACCGGATTCCGCGCCTGGGACGACAACGGCGCCATCCCCGGTCGGCCGCGCGGGGTCACGCAACTTGGCTGGGGCACAGCGCAATCCGATCCGACCCGCTCCTTCCACGTCTTCGGCGTCGACGGAACGGAACTGGCCGACGACGGGAGTGTTCTCCGCTTCGGACAGAATCACACTTTGAGCGTCGACTACCCCTCGGTGCACCTACGCAGCACCCTCGACGACCTGAATGTCGCACTCGATCTGCACTGCACAGACGACATCAGCTGGGTCGCCGATAGCGAAATCTACCGCCACTACAGTCTCCTGTGTCAGTACGAGGGCACGATCGCATCCAAAGACTCTGCCGCGCAACAGGTCAGCGGAACCTGCACCTTCGAGTACGGCATCGGCTACGCGCCGTTCATGGACCTGCCGCGGATGCTTCCCACGCCGCTGAAGATCCCCGCCGATTTCTTCACCTACCACGTCCTCGATCTCGGGCCCGGAGAGCAGATCGTTGCGTGCGCGCTTGGCGCCTTCGGCCGCCATACCGCCCTCATGGGCGCAGATATCAGGCAGGTGGGCACGGGCGTACGACGGATCGGAGTCGAGGCAGAGTTCACCGTGACCGAGTTCGCCTCCGTACCAACCAGTTACGACGGCCGCGCCGAGATGGTACTGCCGACCGCGTTCACCTGGCGTTTCACCCATGACGACGGCACGACCTCCTACATCGACGGAACTGTCGATACTCATTGGCTCTACGCGGGCATGGGCTATATCGCCGGATACCAGTGGCATGGCGAGATCGAAGGACGAACGCGTACGGGGCAGGGATACCTCGAATACTCGGACCGACGGGCAGGAGCACTGCGATGACCGCGACGAGAGCATTGACGGCTACGAGCCTGCTCCAGCGGATGGGCACCAACAAGGCTGTGTCGCAGGTCATGCGGCGCTCGGTTCCGCTTGATCGTTCGATCGCCGACTCACCGGCGGACGGCTCCATCTCGTACCCCGCGCACTTCTGCCCCAGCTGATCCTCACCACGACGGGACGTCGAAGCGGCCAGCCACGAACGACGCCTCTCATCTACATAGAGGACGGCAACGACTACGTCGTCGTCGCATCAAATTTCGGCCAAAACCGCCGGCCCGCATGGTCATACAACCTCGAAGCAACACCAAGCGCCACCATCACCATAGGTCGCCAGACAAAGTCGGTACACGTCCAGCGCCTGACGGAATCGGAGCGAACCGCCATCTGGCCCAAGGCAATTGCGACGTGACCCGCCCACCGATCATCGACGTCGAGGGCCAAGCAGTGATCGTCACCTGCGCGGACGATACTTGTGCGTGTCTTCGAAGACCACTTCGAAGGTTCCCGCCTCCGCGGACTCGATGAAGTCGTCGATGCTATCGGCCTGAACGATGGTGTCCTCCCAATCACGATGGCCCGGGAACATCATGACGACAGGGCTTGCGTCGCCGACACGAGTGTCCAACTGCAGTCGGCTCGATCCACCGTCGTTGCCGATCATCGCAGCGCCGATGCGCGGTGACCACTCATAGAACGCGTTCGTCACGTCGGCAATATCGGCGGGTGTGAAGAGTTCGAAATACTCTGGGCCCTCGGCCTTATCGAGGACACTCGCGCCGGTGAGATATTCGACCCAACGCTGCGGAAGCCGAACACCAAGCGCTTCCTCGGCTGAGCGCACCTCGTCAAGCGAACTGCCCGGGCGGTAGGTGAACCGGCGAACCGCGTACACCGATGCCGCACCCACGCCTGTATCGCCGAGTGCGTCGGGCGCGACGAGCTCGTTCGGCGGTAGATGGTAGATGTCGCAACAGATTCCCGGCTCGACGCCTGCCCGTCCTCGTGTGACGACGTCGGTGAAATCATCCCCACTGACCGTCGACGTCGCGTGCGCCATCGCCTCTGCCAGCGTTCCGCGCTCGGGCATGTCCGCCGGTCGTAGCGCCGCCAGCCAGATCACGGCGGACCCTGCTGCAGGATGCGGTCCTCGCGCATCGCTGGCGTCGTGATCTCGTAGATCAGCCATTCGCCGTCGACCTTTTTCAGCGTGAACTCGATGTCGCTACCGAAGCTTGGTGAGGGCGTGCCCGTCGATGTCCCGTCGGTGCGCGTTTCGGCGTAGTCAGTGGTCAGCGTGGCAGTATCACCGGTGATCGTGAGATCCCGTCTGTTGGTGTACTGCGCATTGAAGTGCACTGCGTCGAGTTGCTTGCGCCGTCCGGCGAACGCCTCGTCCGATCCGCCGTAGTAGAAGCGCTCGGGGGCGTCCAGAGTAAGCGTCGCCAAGATGTCGCGACGCGAACCGTGAGACTTCGCGTGCTCGTAGCGATCCACCGCCGCGTATATCTGTGACTCTTGCGATGACATCGAGTTTCAAGAACCCTCTCTCTGTGATTCATTGGGCCGGTTGGGTTTTCACCCACAGTCGCGCGACAGACCGTGCGACACCCTGGTCGGGAAATCGACCTGAGACTCGCACTCGGTACGGCCCGGTGCGACTCCATACAACGATTTCGTGGATCTCATTGGTGTCGTCGAATCGAGTGACCAATTCGTACCCTTCGTCGCCGAGATTGTCGACCGGCCGAACCGTCGACGACGTCGTCCTGCCGTCGAACCGGGTACTGGGCGTTTGTGACTGCTCCTCGAGGATAGGGAGAACACTATCGCGGAGCTGACCGTTGTTCTTGAACGACAAGAGCGAGAATGCGTAGCTATGGGGAAACTCGACCAGGCACGACACCTCCGTGGCCCCTTGTTGACGTATGACGAGGGGCCACGACTCGGCGCCCACAAGGCTGCGTAGTTCGTCAGGTGAGGGACACTGGATGTCCTCGACGTCGTAGGCCATGTGTGCCTCCGTGATGGTTTCGGTGTGACCTTCTGGTTCATTACGTGAGACTCCGGGATCGGATCCAGACCGGTGTTCAATACAGGGATCCACGACGTTTGTGTCACCTATTGAGTTGGCTGCGTCCGCACCCAGAGCCGCGCGATTCTCAGCGCAGTGTCCTGGTCGGGGAAAGCGCCCGAAACCCGCACCCTGTATGGACCCGTGCGACTCCACACGGCGACTTCGAAGACCTCGTTGGTGTCGTCGAAGCGCGTGGTCATCTCGTACGCTTCATCCCCGAGATCGTTGATCGGCCGAATGGTCGACGACGTTGTCCTGCCGTCGGTCCGATCGCTAGGCTTCTGTGCCTGCTCCTCGAGCACCGGGAGGACGCTGTCACTCAATCGACCCTTGTTCTTCAACGACAGCATCGAAAACATGTAGCCGTGCGGAATCACAACCAGGCACGAGACCTGCGTCGCTCCTTGTTGGCGGGTGACGAGAGGTGGCGAGGTTATGTTGAGGGACTTACTCAGATCGTCGGGCGACGGGCACTGGATTTTTTCGATGGCGTAGGCCACGTGCGTCTCCGTGATCGAAGTGGTGTGCTCTTCTTCTGGTCTTCTGGTTCGGTGGTCGAACACGCTGAAACACCGCTGGCGACCGCGAACAGCGTCGCTACGAGTATCGCGCGCCGAACCCAACATTCTTTCATCTCCAGCGAGAGCTGCTAGATCGGCGACCGCTGATTGGAGAGACACCTCGATGCCTTGCTTCAACGTGATCTCGGGAATCGGATCGAGACCTGTATTCAATGCCGACCGCGCACGGCCGTCGTTCGACTCGCTGGGAAAGACATAGATGGTCTCCGGTGAGTACGGCACGACAATGATCGGAATGAGGACCTGGGGATCCACGACGCTGTCAGGCCACGAGTCTGGCGGGCACGACGCAAAGAAGATGTCGCGCAATTCGATCAGCTCGGCCCAGTCGGGACCGCCGATGTCCTCACACGACAACAGCGTGAAACGTCCGGCGAGCCCCACCCAACCGTTGGCCCTGCTGAGCAGCGCACGAGCGTCGGAATCCAGACGTGCCCCAATTCGAGCTTCAGCCGCGTCGATTTGCGCGGGCGTGGCCGGCGGTCGTGGCCCGGACGGCTCGGCGCCCGGCAACGGGACCTCAAGACCCTGCTCGACGAGTTGATGAGACACCTCGGCACACCGAATCACCAAGCTGTCCCAGCTATCTGAATCCGCCGCGTCGCCGATCGTCGTTTCTCCCACGGGTTGAGCATAGATACGGTGCCACCGCGCCTCGGCCGCTGCGAAGAACTCGCTGGGGTATCGAGTGGACTGTCTGCCAGAACCAGAGGAGCGTGAGTGGCCGTCCAGTGCCTACGTTTTGGCGGTCATGAGTTCGCAGAGCATGTCCTCGATCGCAAGCGCGAGGTCGCTGATCGGCTCCAGCGTGTCCGCACCGTCACCCCAACCAGTGTTATCGGCCTGGCGCTGATCCACTGCCCACGCCCGGTTCGATGTGCCTTCGGCGATCACCCGCAGCTGCGAAAAGTCGGGCCACTGATCCCGCGGCACAGCGGCTTGGTAGTCACCCTCGCGGTGCACGTAGATCATTTCCGCATCTGGGTCGACGTAGTCGATCCACAGCTCAGACATCGTGGGCATGTCCCGAACCGCCAGAAGTCCCTGGTCCCAGGAATCAAGCATCAAGCCATCGTGCAGCGTAGTCGCCAGGTCGCCCAGCACGGACCGAACCGACCCCCACCACGGAGGCAACTCCTGTCGGAACGGCTGTCGCCCGATCCAGGCGTTAAAGGGTGCGACGTGGTCGAGATCCCGCGTGATGTAGACCAGTGCGATCTCAGTGGTGTCATCATCGGCATGGTTTTCGCGTCGAAGATCGCGAACTGCGTGGTGCGGAGTCGTCATTCGTGACAGACCTACCTGAATCACGTTGTCCTCCAGGTAGTCCGCCACCCGGGGTAGTCGCGGGCATGCCTCGCGCCACAGCGCCGCAACACTTTCCGCAGCACACTCGCCCGCGGCGAGGAGGTCACGCCAGACTTGAGGCAGGCCACGCGACTCCTCCGGCGTCAAACCGTCCGCTTCCAGATATGTTGCGTGCCACGTGCCATAGAAGGACGCTCGAATCTCATCGGCGTTCACACGAACCCTCCCTCACCTGAGCATTTATGACGGTACTAGTTGCGCGATCGCACTTAACTTCTCTACCTCTTACCGTGGCAAAACGCAGTTAGCTAGATTGGCGATGAGTTCACCTGCCCATGAAAGGAAACACTGAGGGCACGGCCATTAACAAGCAGCCGGATGGATTCCGGTTCGTCGCAGACAAGCACCGGAATCTCGGTCAGATCAATTCGTGGACTCTGCCAGCGCGCGTCCGTCAGACGCTCATCGGAAATGATGACAAGCCCGGCTGCCCCCTCTCGTCGAGCAACGTCGTACTTCTGCTCAAAGCTACAGCCACCGCGGTAACCCACGACGAACTTGCCGCCAGTGTTTGCCCGGCCTGCCTGGCATCCGTCACCGGACACTGTTAGCGGCACTGAAACGCTATCGGTTCCGGTCGAGAACGGAAATGGCTTCAGGCTCACCGGCGTACCGTCAACGGACGCATCGACGGCAGACGCCACGTACGAAAACCTCGTCTTCAGCCCCGCTTCGGGCAGCGGAGAAAATGAGCCGTGCTCGGTCGAGTTCCGGCCGGGTTGAGCATCAGATCCAGTGAAGGAAGGTCCACTGAGAACGGTGGTACCGGCGATGCAGGCTGCGGCTAATCGTCTCAAGTGCTCTTCTGTGGATCCCTCAGTTGCCGCCTTAGTCAGCAGGCGCTCAAAGCGGGCCGGCATTTCAGAAGACCCGACGACACGCCAATGAATCGCGTCGTGCTCGGTTGAGAACGCGGTTGTATAGAGGTGAGGTTCCACCATCTCGTATTCATATATTTCGAAAGCGAGTTCTTCGACGTCGATAGGTTTTGCCAGACTGGCCGGATCGTAAACAATTCCTAATGCTCGGCGGGCATCCCACATCAGATTCGATCGGAAGACAATAAAGATCAGCCCTTGCTCGACCCAGCAAGCCAGCAACGAGATGTCGTCGGAGAACGCGGACCCGGCGACGGACGCTATACGCGTCAGATGTCCTGCCAGCCCATGGGTTTCGACTGTCACCACAACGTCCTTCTGTCTACATTCCCGTACCCAGCTTGGCCGCCAGCCTGATCACGGCGGACCCTGCTGCAGGATGCGGTTATTGCGCAATGCCGGCGTCGTGGTCTCGTAGATCAGCCATTCGCCGTAGACCCTATTCAGAGTGAACTCGATGTCTTGGCCGGTGAGTGTCCTCGGCGTGTCCGTCGGCGACCCGTCGCTGCGTGTTTCGACGTAGTCGGTGGTCAGCGTGGCGGAATCACCGGTGATCGTGAGATCCCTTCTGTTGGTGTACTTCTCGCTGTACTGGGCGGCGTCTAGTTGCTTTCGCCGTTCGGCGAACGCCTCGTCCGATCCGCTCAGGAATTCGCGCTCGGGGGAGTCCGCGGTGAGCGTCGCCAGGATGTCGCGCCGCGACCCGTGAGAGTTCGCGTGCTCGTAGCGATCCACTGCGGCGTGTACCTGCGACTCTTGCGCGGACGTAGGCATCGGCATCGAAGTCTCCTCATGTGTGCCGCAAGCTGCAATCAGAAGCAGGCTCATCGTCGTGGCAACAACGACGACAGCGCGCGCCCTCCTCAGAGGACTCGGCTGAGATCGAATGTGCATCGTCCACTGCTTTCGTTGCGGTATGGCAATAGACCCGGTGGCGCGATCGTACGGGGGATGCTCATCGCTCTTTCCCGCGGCGGGCGCTCTGCGCCACCCGATCCCCAGCCCGACCTCCCTCCACAGCCGACACGCCAACCCGACATACGCGACACCGCGCTGCACTAATCTCAACCCATGCCAGGGGGAACCAGCGACACACGCAGCGACGAGCACCTGCTCACCGCCCATATCAACGGCGACCTCCACGCCTTCTCCACCCTCATCCACCGCCACCAAGAACGCCTCTGGGCCGTCGCCTACCGCACCCTCAACAACCCCGACGATGCCGCCGACGCGCTCCAAGACGCACTCTTCAACGCACACCGAATGGCACACTCGTACCGGGCCGACGCTCGAGTTTCGACCTGGCTGCATCGCATCGTCGTCAATGCTTGCCTCGATCGGATACGACGAGATAAGTTGCGGCCCACAGTTTCTCTTCCTGAGTTCGAGATTCCAGCAATGGCTGCGCGCGAAGACCGCTATGCGGCGGTCGATCTGTCGATGACCATTGGCGACGCTCTCGCGCAACTCCCGGAAGAGCAGCGAGCCGTCGTCGTCGCGCTCGACGTCGAAGGCCTCAGCATCGCGGAAACGGCGCAGCGATTAGGAGTCGCTGAGGGAACCGTGAAGAGTCGTTCGTCGCGGGCGCGTCTCCGGTTGGCGAAGTTGCTCGGTCACCTCAAGGAAGACTCATGAAGACGAGATTCGAGGGAACCAATCCGCGTCGATCAACGTCGAATGTGGCAGTGGACGAGCCAGGCCGCGATCACGGCCACAACAGTCGGGGGAGCAGGACAGCGCAACGATGAACACGCCGTATCCCGAACCGCCCTATTCGGAGGATCTGCTCGCCGACCTCCACGCCGGCGCGCTACCCGACGATACCGCCGCCCACATGCGCGCGCGGATCGCCAACGACCCCGCAGCCCAGCGTGTACTGGCTGCCCTTGACCGCACCACCGACTCGCTGCGTTACCTCTCCGATGAATCGAAACCCGTTCCGCCAGAAGTCGATTCGCGGATCGCCGCGACACTGTCGGCCATTCAGAACGACTCCAGGGCGCGCCACGACGCGCAGCAGGCGTCGACGGCCCCCGTCGATCTCTCCGAACGTCGACGACGTTCGACGACCCGCGCCCCGCGTGCACGGTTCGCAGCCCTGCTGGTGGGTGCCGCGGCTGCGATCGCGATGCTCGTGGGAGTCGTCGCAGTCATCGCCACCAGGACCACGGACGAACCGGGCGCGGGAGTGCAAGCGCAACCATCAACCTCGGCCAACACGACGCAACCCGATACAACGCAGCTCGACGGCGTCGAGAAGGCTTCGGCGTTGTCCGTGCTCGGAAAGACCGCCCACGCGCCGTTCGAATCCGACGAAGCGCTGCGGCGGTGCACCGCGGCCAACGGTGTAGCGGCGTCAACTCCGGTCCTCGGTTCCGGCGAGATCACGGTGGGAGGGTCGGAGCGTGTGGTGATTTTGCTCGGGACCGGAGTCGCCGGGCGGTTCGACGCGCTCGTCGTCGAGCAGGGATGCGATACCGACAACCCGGCGACGGTGTCGCGCACCAGACTGGGTGGGTGAGCGCCACGGCATCAGCAGCGGGAACATCTGCCCTTAGGCTTGTGTTGAACGAGCCGACAACGCGCACCGGAGAACCAGCGGTACCGCGCGTCGCCACAAGCACGGAGGACGGATGAGCCAGACAGACAACCAGCAGATCCACGACCTGATCATCATCGGGTCCGGACCGGCCGGATACACCGCTGCCGTATACGCAGCCCGCGCCGAATTGGCACCGGTCGTCTTCGAGGGAACGCAGTTCGGCGGTGCGCTCATGACCACCACCGAGGTCGAGAACTACCCCGGATTCCAGAACGGCATCCAGGGTCCCGCGCTCATGGACGAGATGCGTGAGCAGGCCATCAGGTTCGGCGCCGATCTCCGCATGGAAGACGTCGAGGCAGTCCGCCTGACCGGCACGATCAAAGAGGTCGACGCCGGCGGCGAGACGCATCGCGCCTATGCGGTCATCCTCGCGATGGGTGCCGCTGCCCGCTACCTCGAGATCACCGGCGAGCAGGAACTCCTGGGCAGGGGAGTCTCGGCGTGTGCCACCTGCGACGGCTTCTTCTTCAAGGACCAAGACATCGCGGTCATCGGTGGCGGCGATTCGGCGATGGAGGAGGCCACCTTCCTCACCAAGTTCGCCCGCAGCGTGAAGCTGATCCACCGCCGTGATGAGTTCCGGGCGTCGAAGATCATGCTCGAGCGCGCTCGCGCCAACGACAAGATCGAGTTCGTCACCAACTCCGCCGTCACAGGCGTGCTGGGCAGCAACTCGGTGACGGGCCTCGAACTGACCGACACGCGGACCGGCGACAAGCAGAACATCGACGTCACCGGCATGTTCGTGGCCATCGGTCACGACCCGCGCAGTCAGCTCGTCCGCGGTCAGATCGACCTCGACGACGAGGGCTACGTCAAGGTCTCCGGCCGCACCACCTACACGTCGGTGCCCGGCGTGTTCGCTGCGGGCGACCTCGTCGACCACACCTACCGGCAGGCCATCACCGCCGCAGGCAGTGGATGTGCGGCCGCGATCGACGCCGAGCGGTGGCTCGCCGACCAGGGCGACATCGAGCCGATGCCGATCGAGGGTGACGTCGTCGCAACGGTCGCACCGACCGTCTGACCAGCTGTTTCATCCCCAACCCGATACCTTGCACCACGTCCAGAGGAGGACACATCATGGGAGCAAACACCGTGGCCGTCACTGACGCCACCTTCAAAGATCAGGTACTCGAGTCCAGCGGACCGGTCCTCGTCGACTTCTGGGCGACCTGGTGCGGCCCGTGCCGCATGATCGCACCGGTCCTCGAAGAGATCGCCCGTGACTACGGCGACAAGCTGACCGTCGCCAAGGTCGACGTCGACGAGAACCCCGGCGTTGCCCGTGACTACAAGATCATGTCGATCCCGACCATGATCCTGTTTCAGGACGGCAAGCCGACCAAGACGATCGTCGGCGTCAAGGGCAAGGCCGCGCTCCTGCGCGACCTCGACTCCGTCGTCGGGTCCAACGCCTAACCGACACCTCAGCAGTGACGTCGCTCACGTACCTTCGTGAGCCGACCAGGCCATCGTCGAACACCTCACCTGGCGTTCGACGGTGGCCTGTACTGCTAGTTTGGCATCACGAACTATCTGCTGCGTGTCGTCGGCGGCGAACGGTAGCCTCGGGGACGCGGCACAGAGTGGATCGGTTCAGCCGCGTGGATGAGTTTTGCTCACATGCCACGACCTGAGACAATTCACTTTGGTTCAATGTCGTCCGTGTCCCCTCACGGCGACATGTCCAATTGAGGAGATGAGATGCCAACGTTCCGACTGGGAGATCGTGGGTCGGCCGTAGCCGAGATTCGATCTATCCTCTCCGGACAGGGACTGCTCAGCTCCACTCCGGGCCGTCACGCGGCACCCGAGAGCGCAGGAACACCTACGCCGAACGGCCCTTCCAACGGGGAAGCGGCCCAGAACGGTGCGGTCATCCACAGCACCGAGGACGCCCTCTTCGACATCGATGTCGACCATGCCGTGCGCGCGTTCCAGCAGCAGCGCGGCCTGATCGTCGACGGCATCGTCGGCCAGGCGACGTATCGGTCGCTGCGCGAGGCGTCGTATCAACTCGGCGCGCGCGTGCTCCTCTACCGTCTGTCGGCTCCCATGGTCGGCGACGACGTCGCCACGCTCCAGAGCCGACTGCAGAACCTTGGCTACTACACCGGACTCGTCGACGGCGTCTTCGGGGAGAGCACCCACAACGCGGTGTGCCTCTACCAGAGCGAGTACGGACTCTCCGCCGACGGCATTTGCGGTCCGTCGACGCTGCGCGCACTCGACCGGCTCGGTACCCGTGTGACCGGCGGGTCGCCGTATGCGATCCGTCAAGAAGAGCATGTTCGACGCTCCGGCCCGCAACTGTCCGGTAAGCGGATCGTCATCGATCCGGGAACCGCTGGGATGCACGCACTTTCGACAGGAGCCGTCGCCGAGTTGGAATCCCGCGTGCTGTGGGATCTCGCCGCTCGCCTTGAAGGCAGGATGGCTGCTGCAGGAATGGAGACCTTCCTGTCGCACGACGGTCGCGGCCACGCATCCGACGACGAGCGTGCTCGGGTGGCCAATCTCGTCGACGCCGACATGATGATTTCGCTGCGATGCGGACACCACGAGACACCCGCCGCGAATGGCGTCGCGTCGTTCTACTTCGGTAACAACCGCGGGTCGTATTCGACCATCGGGCGCAACCTCGCCGACTTCATCCAGCGTGAGATCGCCGCGCGCACACCGCTGACCGACTGCCGCGTCCACGAACGCACCTGGGACATCCTTCGGCTCACCAGGATGCCGGTTGTCCTCATCGACGTCGGCTACATCACCAACCCTGACGACGCCAAGGTGCTCGACGATCCGCACTATCGCAACGTGATTACCGAGGCCATCCTCGTCGCGGTGAAGCGCCTGTACCTGCTCGGCGAGAACGACCGTCCGACAGGCACCTACACGTTCGCAGATCTCCTTGCGGCCGAACGTATTTCCGGATTCTGACCGGTAGGTATCCAGCTCTTCCCGCGAGCTCGGTCGCGGTTAGCTTTCGCGTGCCCGCTTAAACCGGTTTCGCGCTCCGCTACGACTACCGGCCGGAACGGTGAGCCGCTCTCTGCCGACGAGATCGATCGCGGCCATCACGACGAGCTTCTCCAAGGCGCTCTCGACCCCGACCTTCCAGCCGAGTCCTTCGTCGAGCTCCAGTCGAAAGCGGGGGAACCGCACATGCGACGCGACGACGTCGAACGCCGAGTCCTTCAGGACCTCGGCGTCGATCATGCATTGCCCGCACAGATCCTGACCCGGACCGTCGAGGATTTCACGCGCAATCTCGACGACGGCCTCATCCGACCACGTACTCAGGTCGCCGAAATCTGTTGTGCCGGAGCTCTTTCCATCATCTGCTGATTCGTCGTCACCGAAATACGCTGCGGGAGAATCATACTCACGCTCGAGTGCGTCGCGCGACGAACCGTGTCGGGAGCCCCCGTAGCGAGACCCACCGTGTCGAACGAAACCGAACGCTTCGACTGCGCGGACACCGCGTCGAATCAGATCACTGACCACGGCATCGACGAGTAGGTCGGCTGCTTCCTCGAAACCTGGCTCGGTGCGCACCGATGTCAGCAGCACCGCGTCGGCGCTCACCGGCGACGTCGGAAAACTTCGCGAGCGGGGGACGCGTCCGGGTGGAGCGTAGAGGGCTGCGCCGACGACCACGCCGGTCGACGAGTCGATCGCGATCTGGCCGCAGGTGCCCCATTCGAGGAGGACCGACGAGATCCACGCCTCCTTGTCGAACTCGCTCTCGAAGTTGGTGAGGCTCGCCGGTCCCGCCGGCACCTCGGTGGACGACGCGGAGCCGCGCACGGGGGAGGGGTCGTCGTCGGGAGGGGTGGGCGCCGCGTTGGTGAACGTCGGATCGACTTCCCAGAACACGCAACGACGGGTGTGCGGGGGCAGTGACTCGAATGCTTCGAGATCGAGGCTGGAAATCGTGAAGTTCATTGTGAATCCTCGTCCCGACGCATCGGTCGACCGTCCACGAACGTGAAATCTGATGTCCTGCAGGGTGTTTCACTGTTCATGTGCTCGGTGTGCTGCTCGACTGTCACTGTGACGAAACTTTCGGATGCGGTGGGTCACGAATTTTCGCGGGTGTCGGCGCCTCCGGTCGCTGTTATCTCCCCGAGGCGCCGATCGCTGCTACGTCTTCGGTTGGATCAACCCCACAATACGTTCGAGGTCGTCGACCGAGCCGAACTCGACGACGATCTTGCCCTTGCGCTTGCCGAGACTGACGGTCACGCGGGTGTCGAGGCCGTCGGAGAGCCGCTCGGCGAGATCCTGCAGACCCGGCATCTGCATCTGCCGACGCTTCGGGGATGGGGTGGGGGTCGACGGTCCGTCGCCACGATTGGCGAGAGTCACCGCTTCCTCGGTGGCCCGGACCGACAGTCCCTCAGCAACTATCCGCGCGGCGAGCGCTTCTTGCTGATCGCTTCCGGTCTCCAGTGACAGCAGTGCGCGTGCGTGGCCGGCCGACAGCACGCCCGCGGCAACTCGACGCTGCACTGGGATCGGGAGCTTCAGCAAACGGATCATGTTGGTGATCACCGGGCGCGAGCGTCCGAGGCGGCTGGCCAGTTCCTCGTGGGTGACGTCGAACTCCTCGAGAAGCTGCTGATATGCGGCCGCCTCTTCCAGAGGGTTGAGCTGTGCGCGGTGGATGTTTTCCAGCAGGGCGTCGCGCAGCATGTCGCCGTCTGGTGTCTCGCGCACGATCGAGGGGATCGCCTCGAGGCCTGCTTCCTGGCTCGCTCGCCAGCGTCGCTCGCCCATGACGATCTGATAGAGCACGCCGTCGGGTGTCGGAGTCGCGAGCTTGCGCACGACGATCGGCTGCATGAGCCCGAACTCTTTGATCGAGTGCACGAGTTCGGCCATCGCCTCTTCGTCGAAGACGCTGCGTGGCTGGTGCGGGTTCGGCTGAATGAGTGTGGGAGTCAGCTCGCGATAGACCGCTCCGGCCTCGTCGACAGTGACCACGGCAGACGCGTTTCCGTTAGTGCCCGATTGCGTTGCATCGGTCGGCGCCGTCGTGGTGCTCTGCGGACTTCCGTTCGCAGGGGAGGTGGGAGCGTCACTACCGCCTGCACTGCCCCCGGAATTTCCCTTTCCGATCACGACATCGGCAGCAGCCGAGCCGAGTCGGGGAGCGCTCGACTCGTTCTCCGAGGGGCCGGTCGGGATGAGGGCTGCCAGACCGCGGCCGAGTCCTCCGCGTCGTTGGGCGTCTCGTTGACTCACTGCTGTCCTCTCGAGAGGTCCGTGGTGGAGGGGAATTCGTCCTTGGCACGCATGGCGATTTCACGCGCAGCGTCGAGGTAACTCATTGCTCCACGTGAACCCGGGTCGTACTCGATGATCGTCATGCCGTACCCCGGTGCCTCGGACACCTTCACGCTGCGGGGGATCACGGTGCCGAGCACCTTGTCGCTGAAGTGGCGTCGCACCTCGTCGGCGACCTGATCCGCGAGTTTGGTTCGGCCGTCGTACATCGTCAACAGAATCGTCGAGACGTGGAGATTCGGGTTCAGGTGCGCTTGGACCAGTTCGATGTTCCGTAGGAGCTGGCCGACACCTTCGAGGGCGTAGTACTCGCACTGGATGGGGATGAGCACCTCTCGAGCCGCGACCATCGCGTTGACGGTCAGCAGACCCAGCGACGGTGGGCAGTCGATGAAGATGTAGTCGAAGCCGAACTCCGCGACCGATGGATCGTTCAGCGCATTGCGGAGTCGGTTCTCCCGAGCGACCAGCGAGACCAGTTCGATCTCGGCGCCAGCCAGATCGAGGGTCGCGGGTACGCAGTAGAGGTTCTCGTGACTCGGGCTCTGCTTCACCGCCTCCTTGAGCGTGACCTCGCCGAGGAGCAGCTCGTAGACCGATGCGATATCGGGCGCGCGATGGTCGATGCCCAGAGCTGTACTCGCATTGCCCTGCGGGTCGAGGTCGACGACCAGGACGCGCAGCCCGTGCAGCGCGAGCCCCGAGGCCAGGTTCACGGCCGTGGTCGTCTTCCCGACGCCGCCCTTCTGGTTCGCCACCGTCATCACGCGCGTGTGCGGGGGGCGGGGTAACTGGCCCGCGCCTCCAGGGGTCAGTACTTGACTGGCTCGGGCTGCGGCGGCGGCGATGGGAGTGTCGTCGAATTGCTCGGGCGTCGGCGTGGCCGTCGGAATCGTTTCACGTGAAACATCCGGCTGTTGGTCGGTCACGCTGTGGCTCCTCTGCGATATTTCGTAAGCATCGTCGGCGTCCAAGATTGTTCCGCCCCTCTATCGTGCAGCACGCACGATCCCTCGCCCACACTCCGATGTCTTGTCCATTTTGCTCCCTCAAGCCGTCGCAAACCAACTGCAGACGTCAGCAACTCAGGTCCTCGCATTCTCACCTCGTTCGACGACGTTTCGGTGCACCGCGCTTGTCTCCGATCACCAGTGTCGTCGGCTGCTCGACAACAGACTTCCCGACTAGTTCGACGCGGAGCCCACCGATTCCGTTCCGTTCCGCGACCTTCCGATCCCGTTCGATCTCGTCGGGCGCCGACGATCCCTTCAGTGCAACGAGACGACCTCCGTCACGAATCAGGGGAGCGGACCATCTGCTGAGTCGGTCCAGGGGCGCGAGCGCGCGTGACGTGACTACATCCGCCGGCTCCACCTCCGCGCGGACCGCCTTCTCTTCTGCACGCCCGCGGACCACACGGACTGGAAGTCCGAGCGCGTCAACCGTCCGCTGCAGGAAATCGCTTCGCCGCAGCAGTGGTTCGATCAACGTGATCGTGAGGTCGGGGCGTGCGATCGCGAGCGGTATCCCCGGCAGGCCCGCGCCACTACCGATATCGATGATCGACTGCCCGTCATCGATGACTTCTTGAACCACCGCGCAATTGAGGATGTGTCGATCCCAGAGACGTGGAACCTCCCGTGGACCCATGAGGCCGTGGTCGATCCCGTCGGTCGCAAGGATCCTGCAGTACTGCTGCGCGAGTTCGAGACGGTCGCCGAAGATCGCTGTTGCGGCTGGGGGAGGGGAGTCCGCGACAGCGGCACGGTCCGCTAGGTCACCGTCGTCGGCCGTCGAGTGATCGCCATTGTCTCCGTCGGACCCGTCGTGTTTCACGTGAAACAGTGCCTTTCCTCTGGCGCGGCTCGCGTTCATGTTTCACGTGAAACACCGAACTACACGCATGTCATTCCTACCGGTGAAACAACGAAGTCCCGGCCGGAACCGGGACTTCGTAGCGCGATCTACCGCCGCATCGGCGGGCGATCCTGTTCAGTTCTTGATGACGACGACGCGACGCTTCGGTTCCGCGCCTTCACTCTCGCTCATGACCCCGTCGACCGCAGCGACAGCGTCGTGCACGATCTTCCGCTCGAACGGTGTCATCGGATCGAGCTGCTCCCGCTCGCCCGACTCGAGTACACGCTCCGCGACCTCGCGGCCCAGTCGTGCGAGCCGCTCGCGACGGTCCGCACGCCACCGCGCGATGTCGAGCATCAACCGGCTGCGATCACCCGTCGCCTGCTGCACGGCGAGCCGGGTGAGTTCCTGGAGTGCGTCCAGCACCTCGCCCTTACGACCAACCAACTTGGTCAGATCATCCCCGCCGTCGATGCTCACGATCGCGCGGTCACCGTCGACATCCAGATCGATGTCGCCGTCGAAGTCCAGCACGTCCAGAAGCTGTTCGAGGTAGTCGCCCGCGATCTCGCCTTCTTCGACGAGACGCTCCTCTTCGTCTTCCTCGTCAGCTTCGTCATCCGCGTCGGCGTCCTCGTTTTCGGCGTCGTCGGCGTCCGCCGTCGCGGCATCATCGTCGTTGGCCGTGTCTGTGGCGTCGCCGTCGTTGCCATCGGTCGTCGACTCGACGGTTGCCGTGTCGGCGGCCTCCTGGCTCGCGCCCGCCTCGAGGGTCTCGTCGCGTTCGGTCGACTCGGCGTCTGCGTGTGTTGCAGTCTCGGCTGTCATATCAGTTGCACCTCGCTGTGTGTTCATCGGTGATGTCTGTGTTGGGGGAGGGGAGAGTCTCTAGACGGACTCGTGCCGCACCGGCTCCTGGCTGTGTTTCCGCGCGACGTCATCTGCGCCTCGCAAACACCGCCACTCGGATCGGCGGCCGATCATCGTCGACCCTTCTTCCCGCCCCTCTTGTTGCGCTGATTGGAAGTTCCCTGCTTCTTCGGACCCGAGCCCGAGTTACCCGAGCTCTTCGACGACGCCGCGCCCGCGGGTTTCGCACCGGGCTTCGGCTTGCTTCCGACGACGTGCTGCGTCGAGGAGCTGTCGTCTGTGCCGTTGGTGTTGTCACCGTCTGAGGCAGCGTCAAGCGCCGCCTCTTCGGGAGAGTCGTCGGACTTGTCGAGCGAGAGGGGAGCCTGCCCCGAACCGGAGCTCTTGTTCTTCTTCGCTCGGTCGGGCCGCGCGCCGGGCTTGGGAGCATTCGCCTTGAGTTTTTCCTGCTTCGCTTGGCGCGCTTCCTCTTCTTCCTTCTCGATACGACCGAACACGATGTGCTGCTGCCCGTATGTCCAGATGTTGTTACTCATCCAGTACAGGAGGATCGCGACGGGGAAGAACGGACCGGTGACGAGGATGCCGAGCGGGAAGACGTACAGCGCCAGCATGTTCATCATGCGGGTCTGCGGGTTCTCGAGTGCCGCCTCGGGCTGCCGCGCGACCGATGCGCGCGAATTCATGTGCGTGGCAATCGACGCGATGATCATCATCGGGATGACGACGATCGCGATGTTCAGACGTGTGAAGTCGATCGGCTGACCGGGCTGCACGAAGGCCTGGAACTCGGAGACAGGCTCGGTGATGTACGACGACAGCGGGACTCCGAAGAGACGGGCGTCGAGAAAGTTCTGGACCTGTTCGGGGTTGAACGCATAGTTTCCGGTGTTACGCGTCTGCTCCGCGGTCATGTGCAACTGGCCCATGCCTGTGGCCATTCGGTTGAACGAACGCAGCACGTGGAACAGACCGATGAACACCGGGATCTGCAGCAACATGGGCAAACAGCCGAGCAGGGGATTGAACCCGTGCTCCTTCTGCAGCTTCTGCATCTCCTCGGTCATCTTGACCCGATCCTTGGCGTACTTCTTCCGGATCGCCTGAAGCTGCGGGTTGATCTCCTGCATCTTCTTCGTGGTGCGGATCTGCTTCACGAAGGGCTTGTAGAGGATCGCGCGCAGCGTGAAGACGAGGAAGATCACCGACAGCGCCCAAGCGATGCCATTGCCGCCCGGCGTGTTCGGTGTGATGTGGTCGAACACCCAGTGCCAGACCCACATGATCCAGGAGACCGGCCAATAGATGAAGTTCAGCACGGGACAGTTACCCCTCACTCTTCGCGGAGACACCCACGCTGATCGTGGTGTCCTCCGTGATTACACGTCCGCGCACCGCCGGCCCGCCATCAGCGGATCCGTCGTGCGTCGATGGAAACTCTTGGTCTTGCTCGGCCTGCTCATCGTCGAGAGCCTGCTGACTGTCGAGAGCCGGGTCGGGCTTCGGCATCCACGGCCACCGGAACGACTCCTCGGGCACCGGGTCGTAGCCGGGCTTGTGCCACGGGCCGCATTTGAGCAGTCGGATCACCGACAGCACGCCGCCGTAGAAGAAGCCGTGGCGTGTGAGCGCCTCGACCGCGTAACCCGAGCAGGTCGGTTCGAAACGACAGGTCGGCAGACGCAACGGCGACACCCAGGTGCGGTACAGCTCGATCAGGAAGATCACCACTCGACGTGGCAGCAGGTGGCAGAACCGGATGAATGCCTGGGTCGACGACGCTGACATCACAACGCACCGTCAGCAGATTCGGTCGAGAACGAGCGCGGAGCGTCGAGCACCTCGGCGGCGAGTCGTCGAACCTTGGCGTTTCGCAATGCTTTCCGAAGCTGCTCGGCCAACTCGACGCTCGACGCCTCGCCGGCGCTGGGAAGTGCACGCACGACGACCGAGATATCGGTCGTCGGAAATTCATCCATCACCTCTGCGAACGCCGCCCTGATTCGACGCGCCACGAGATGTCGGGTCACGGCATTGCCGACTGACTTGCTCACTATCAACCCGAGCCAGGGTCCGCCCGACGTCGCGACGTCGACTCGACGCCCCGTGTCGTCGGGCCAGCGCGTTGGCAGGATCGACAAGGTCAGAAGGAGATCACGCGACGATACCCGCACGCCCTTCTTGAGCGTGCGGGAGAAGTCGGATCGTGTGGAGATCCGATGGATTGACGCCATCACCGACCCAATCGCCACCGGAGTGTTCCGACGACGGACGATGCCGCCGCCGGGACTCGCGGTGTTGTGCAGATCAGGCCGAGAGCTTTGCGCGGCCCTTGCTGCGACGGGTGTTGACGATCGAACGACCCGCGCGGGTACGCATACGCAACCGGAAACCATGCACGCGTGCACGACGACGGTTGTTCGGCTGGAAAGTCCGCTTGCCCTTGGCCACGGCTGGTACTCCTTGTGTTCGTACGTAGGCACGCCAACTGCACGCGCACCCACGATCTCCTGAGTGGTCTTCTTATCCAGGCAGCGGTGCCGGACTCGTGCCGGTTGGATGACCCCGTTTTCGCCGAACGGACCGCACGCGGTCAACCCTTTGAATGACGGGAACGCCACCACGTAAATCCGCATACCTGGATGACCAGTCGAGACTACTGGACCCGGTGTACTCAAATCAAACGAGCGGATCCTCACCAACGCCGTGACCAGCGGTGACGAGTGCCATACCGCCCGCGCTACCTGCATGTGCGACACGCTCGACGACGTCCTTGCCGCACGACTTGTGATCTGGCCGAGCGAATTCATGCCTTGCGTTGTCGGCTCCGTGGTCGTTCTGTTAGCGTCATTCCCCAGTGACGGCGACCGATACGCCACTCACATCACCACGACGCAATCGCGGCGTCGAACCCATCCCGACTTGGTTGTACACAACTGTGGATAAGTGTGTGGACAAGTCGGCTCCCGCACCGGCATCGTGAGTCCCCGATGACTGATGCTGGTAATTTTCTCGGGGTGGGAAGGCCTGACCGTGACTTCTGATCGCGACTCGTTTGGCGAGGTCTGGCAACAGGTCGTCGCAGAGCTCAACGACGACTCCGCCGGCGGCGACCACGAACCTCTCACCCGGCAGCAAAAAGCCTGGCTCTCGCTCGTGCAGCCACTCACCCTTGCCGAGGGATTCGCGCTGCTCACCGTGCCGACGCCGCTGGTCCAGGAGCAGATCGAACGCACCCTCCGAGACACGATCCGAAGCGCGCTCTCACGTCACCTCGGACAACCCGTCGACCTCGGTGTCCGTATCGCGACGCCGAATCCGATCATCGACGCTCCCGCCGAGCAGCCGACCCACTCCTCTGCACCCGGAGCCGGTTTCGGCCCGGCAGAGGTCACCGCAGCAGAGATCAGCAGTGCCAACGGATCTGGCTTCGGCGCTGATCACAGCGCGCCCGGCCAGGCTGCGGCCAGCACACAGTCAGCCATCGACCAGCTCGGCACCGACTCCTTCGGCGCCCAGCAGCCTCCACGACCGTCGACGACTGCTGCCAATGGGACCGAGTCGCGGGGTGGACCGGCCAACTGGCCGTCGTACTTCGCCGAACGCCCAACCGCGGCGCCCACTCCGTCGGGCGCCAACCTCAACCCCAAGTACACCTTCGACACTTTCGTGATCGGAGCGTCGAATCGCTTCGCGCACGCGTCGGCCGTCGCTGTCGCCGAAGCCCCGGCGCGCGCGTACAACCCGCTGTTCATCTGGGGTGAGTCCGGTCTCGGCAAGACGCACCTGCTGCACGCAGCAGGGCACTACGCCCAGCGACTGTTCCCGGGTATGAGGGTCAAGTACGTCTCCACCGAGGAATTCACCAACGACTTCATCAACTCGCTGCGTGACGACCGTCGGGTCGCGTTCAAGCGCCGCTACCGCGACGTCGACGTGTTGCTCGTCGACGACATCCAATTCCTGATCGGCAAGGAAGGTATCCAGGAAGAGTTCTTCCACACCTTCAACACGCTGCACAATTCGAGCAAGCAGATCGTGATTTCCTCCGATCGTCCGCCGAAACAGCTTGCGACACTTGAAGATAGGCTTCGCACACGATTCGAGTGGGGCCTGATCACCGACGTTCAGCCACCCGACCTCGAGACCCGCATCGCCATTCTGCGCAAGAAGGCGCAGATGGACAGCATCGCTGTTCCTGACGACGTCCTCGAATTGATCGCGTCGAAGATCGAGCGCAACATCCGCGAGCTCGAGGGCGCCCTGATCCGCGTCACCGCGTTCGCCTCCCTGAACAACACCGACCTCGACAAATCACTCGCCGAGGTGGTTCTTCAAGCGCTGCTACCGAATTCAGGCACGCTCGAGGTCAGCGCGGCGTCGATCCTCGCGATCACCGCGGAGTACTTCGACATCTCGGTCGACGAATTGCGGGGGCCTGGCAAGACCAGGGCCATCGCGCAGGCGCGTCAGATCTCCATGTACCTGTGCCGAGAGCTCACCGACCTCTCACTGCCGAAGATCGGCGAAACCTTCGACCGTGACCACACAACCGTCATGTATGCCGAACGCAAGATCCGCAAGGAGATGGCCGAGCGCCGCAAGGTCTACGACCACGTCCAGGAACTCACCGCGCGCATCAAACAGCGCGCCGTCGGCTGACAGAACCGCCAGGATCCCCCTTGAGACCCTCCGCTCCCGCCCGGGCGTGGAGGGTCTTGTCGTTCCGGGCCAAAACGACAAGTCTCAACCACAACCCAAGGGTCTCCGGCGATGGCTTCAGGCCGATTTACACCTCTTCCCGACGACGCTCTCGATATCTTCGCGGTCGCCGGATGGCTGTGGATCGACTGTGAGTAACGAAGGTGTTGATGTGTACAGAACGTGGACGATGCTCGAACGGATTCCAACATGTGCACAACCCGACCTACCCGCCCAGGATCCGTCCACCCGCCATCCACACCTCGTCAGTGCTCTGACATGGGATCCGGCGTGTTGTCCACAGTTTGCACAGTGCCTATGACTGTTATGGATCCCTCTCTTAAAAGAACTTCTTTTAAGAAGCTGTTGTGCACACCGCGACCGAACGTCGTCGTCGACTCGTCCGATCCCGAGACGGGCACGCGTCGGTCGCGGCGTGGCGACTTGACCCCAACGACTCCCCGTCACGCGATCGCGCTCTAGAGTGGGAACTCCTGGCGAGTACCGAGAGAAGGGCAACCACCGAGCATGAAGTTCCGTGTCGCGCGTGACGAGTTCGCCGATGCCGTCGCCTGGGTAGCGCGCAGTTTGCCGTCTCGCCCGCCCGTTCCCGTGCTCGGTTGTGTGGTTCTCCTGGCCGACGACGCCGGGTTGACCGTCTCCGGCTTCGACTACGAGGTCTCGGCACAGCAGCAGATCGGCGCCGAGGTCGCAGAACCGGGGCAGGTCCTGGTGTCCGGGCGCCTGCTGGCCGACATCACCAAAGCTCTCCCGAACAAGCCGGTCGACGTCTCGCTCGACGGCGCCCGCGTCGCCATCACCTGCGGCAGCGCGAAGTTCTCGCTGCCCACCATGCCCGTCGAGGACTACCCACAGCTTCCCGACGTCCCGGCCGTGACCGGACTGATCCCGGCGCAGGTGTTCGCCGAGGCCATCTCCCAGGTCGCCGTGGCCGCCGGCCGCGATGACACGCTCCCGATGCTCACCGGCGTGCGCGTCGAGATCGACGGCAAGACCGTCGTACTCGCAGCCACCGATCGCTTCCGCCTCGCGGTACGTGAATTGGAGTGGGAGCCAGCCGATTCCGGTGCTTCGGGTGCCGTTCTCGTCCCGGCGAAGACGCTGTCGGAGAGCGCACGGACCGCGAGTTCGGACTCCGGCGACGTGAAGCTGGCGTTCGGTAGCGGTTCAGCACTCGGTGGCGAGGGGATCCTGGGCATCGTCGGAGAGACCAAGCAGACGACCACCCGCCTGCTCGACGCCGAGTTCCCGAAGTTCCGCCAGCTCCTGCCCGCGAGCCACACCGCCATCGCGACCATCGAGAGCGCACCGCTCATCGAGGCCATCAAGCGTGTGGCGCTGGTTGCCGAGCGCGGCGCGCAGGTGCGTATGGAGTTCCGCGACGGATCCGTACTGCTCACGGCGGGCGGCGACGAAGCAGGCCGTGCTGAAGAAGAGTTGCCCGTGCAGTTCTACGGCGAGCCGCTGACCATCGCCTTCAACCCGACCTACCTGCAGGACGGACTGTCGGCGATCGGCGTCGCGACCGTCGACTTCGGATTCACGACGCCGAGCCGGCCCGCGGTGCTGCGTCCGGCGGGCGGCGACGAACCCATCGCCGACGAATCCGGAGCTTTCGTCGCACCCGACAGCGTCTTCACCTACCTGCTGATGCCGGTTCGCCTGCCCGGATAGCGGCTCATACGTTGAGTCCGAGTAACGAAACATCAAGGCAGCACTGATCTTTCACGCACGCGAAGGGGAAGCCATGCAGCTCGGACTGATCGGCCTCGGCAAGATGGGTGCCAACATGCGCACCCGTATCGAGCGCGGTGGCCATAAGGTCGTCGGCTACGACCCGCGTCCAGAGGTCTCCGATGTCGCGTCGATGGCAGACATGGTTTCCGCGCTCGACGCGCCTCGCGCGGTGTGGATCATGGTGCCCTCGGGCGAACCCACCCAGCAGTGCGTCGCACAGCTCGCCGGCCTGCTCGAGCCGGGCGACGTCGTCGTCGACGGTGGTAACTCCCGCTATACCGACGATGAGCCTCACGCAAAAACTCTGGGCGACAAGGGAATCGGATACCTGGACTGCGGTGTCTCCGGCGGTGTGTGGGGCTTGGAGAACGGGTACGGTCTGATGGTCGGCGGATCCGACGCCGACGTCGAGCGGCTGATGCCGATCTTCGACGCACTGCGGCCGCCGGGTGAGCGAGCCGACGGATTCGTTCATGCCGGACCCGTCGGAGCCGGGCACTACGCCAAGATGGTGCACAACGGCATCGAGTACGGCCTGATGCATGCGTACGGCGAGGGGTATGCACTGCTCAACGCCGAGCCGCTCATCGTCGACGTCGAGGGCACGATGCAAGCCTGGACCCAGGGCACGGTGATCCGGTCGTGGCTGCTCGATCTGTTGGTCCGGGCGTTGCAGGAAGATCCGGGTCTCACCGAAATCTCCGACTACACACCGGATTCCGGCGAAGGTCGATGGACCGTCGAGGAAGCGATTCGTCACGCCGTGCCGGCCAACGTGATCTCAGCCGCGTTGTTCGCGCGCTTCGCGTCGCGGGAGAAGGGCGGTTCGCCCGCGCTCAAGGCGGTGTCGGCGCTACGTAACCAGTTTGGTGGACACTCCATGCAGAACACCGCGGGCAAGAGCGTCGGCGAGACCGGAACGCCGGTGCAGAATCCGTCGAATACCGCTCCGCCCAACTGATTTCGACGTCCCGTGTTTGTTCGTGAACTACACCTGCGCGACTACAGATCGTGGCCGTCGGCAGACCTCACCCTTCGCCCCGAACCGACGATCTTCACCGGCCGCAACGGTTTTGGCAAGACGAATCTGCTCGAAGCGCTCTTCTACATCGCGACACTTCGCTCGCACCGGGTGAGCTCCGACGCCCCGCTGGTCCGATCCGGGGCGACGTCGGCGTCGGTCGGAGCCACCGTCGAGAACGCGGGTCGCGAACTCGCGGTCAGCCTGCAGATTGCTGCCGAAGGGTCAAATAAGGCCTGGCTCAACGGATCTCCGTGTCGACGCCCGCGCGAGATCCTCGGAGTGCTGCGTGCGGTGCTGTTCGCCCCCGAAGACCTGCTACTCATCCGCGGCGACCCTGGTGATCGTCGACGCTTCATCGATGAACTTGTCGCCCAGCGCGGACCGCGTTGGGCTGCAGCACGTTCCGACTACGACCGGGTGCTACGGCAACGGTCCGCTTTGCTCAAGACCGCGGGCGCCGCGCTGCGGCGAGGAGGATCCGATGCCGACTCGGTGATCAGCACCCTCGACGTATGGGACGGTCAGCTCGCCGATCTCGGTGGCCAGGTGACCGCTGCGCGGATCGAGGTGGTGCGCGATCTCGAACCGCACTTCGTCGCCTCGTACTCGTCGATCGCTCCGCATTCTCGTCCTGCGGCGTTGAGCTACCGGCCGTCGGCCGGTCCGGAGCTGGTGCCGCCGCGCGACGTCGAACCGGATCCGGACACCATCGCGGCCCAACTACTCGAGCGACTCGGCGAGACGCGTACCAGGGAGATCGAGCGCGGCGTCAGCCTTGTTGGTCCGCATCGCGACGACGTCGACATCATTCTCGGGCCCGAGGTGGCCAAGGGTTTCGCCTCGCACGGTGAATCGTGGTCGCTCGCGTTGGCGTTGCGACTCGGGTCGGTCGAGCTCGTGCGCAGCGAGGGGATCGAACCGGTCATCATGCTCGATGACGTGTTCGCTGAACTCGACGCCGCGCGGCGTCGCAAACTCGTGGAGTTCACCGCCGGTGCCGAACAGCTGCTGATCACCGCGGCCGTCGCTGAGGACATCCCCGAGGGTGTCGGTGGTAGGCGTATCGGAGTGGACGTCGTCGACGAGGCCGACGGCACGCGGCATTCCGAACTGATGTCCGAGGCAACTGAGAGCATGGACTCGTGAGCGACACCCCTGAAGAGCAGCCACGTACCGACTCGTCTGGTGGCGACGCGTCGAGCGGGTACGAGCGGGCACGCCGCGCCTTGGAGGAGGCACGGGCGTCGGCGCGTGCGGCGGGCAAGTCGGTGGGACACGGCCGGGCGTCGCCGATTCGACGTCCGCGCGGCTCGTCGAGTCGTCGTCGCTGGTCGGGCGCAGGCCCGGATTCGCGGGATCCGCAGCCCTTCTCCAGGCTCGTTGGCGGCCTGGCGCGCGACCGCGGGTGGGAGCCACAGATCGCCGAGGGCACGTTGTTCGGGCAGTGGTTGCAGATCGTCGGACCCGATATCGCCGCGCATGCCAAGCCAGAAGCGTTGCAGGACAAGGTACTTCACGTACAGGCCAAATCGACTGCGTGGGCTACGCAGCTGCGGTACGTGCAACGTCAGATCCTGGCGAAGATCGCCGCGGCCATCGGCGACGACATCGTGACGTCGCTGCGGATCACCGGCCCGAAGGCGCCGTCGTGGCAGAAGGGTAAACGTCACGTGCCCGGTCGGGGTCCCCGCGACACCTACGGCTGAGCCACATCGGCCGCCCGAGGCGACGCCTTACACCTCTACACCGACAAACCTCGTCCGACGCCGCTCTGAGCCGATTTTTATCCCCAGACCACCGCGGATCGCGCATGTTGTGCAGAAAATCGATCTGAGCGCGCGTTAGCGGCCCCGGATGGTGCTTCCTGAGCGATTGAGGCAGTACACTGGAGACAGTTGTCCCGGCAGGGGAGATCAGCAGCCGTGACCGACGGTCATATACGAGCGGGCGAGAGCCCGGCTTCTCGTCGTGTGCCCGTGGTCGGCGCTGACCACATCACCCCTGTCCAGCGTGACACGACTGGAGTGCCAGCCGTGAACGAGGCAGCGCGCACAAACACGAGCGCAGTCGAGAGCAGAAGAGGAGCGGACGCACCCCGTGGCCGACACGAATGACAAGAAGAGCCGGAAAAAGCCAGGTGAGTACGGTGCCGAGTCGATCAGCATCCTCGAAGGACTCGAAGCGGTCCGCAAGAGACCAGGTATGTACATCGGTTCTACCGGTGAGCGGGGCCTGCACCACCTGATCTGGGAGGTCGTCGACAACTCCGTCGACGAGGCGATGGCCGGCTACGCCAGCAAGGTCGACGTGACGTTGCTCGAGGACGGCGGCGTCGAGGTCGTCGATGACGGTCGCGGTATCCCGACCAGCATGCACGCGACCGGTGTCCCCACCGTCGAAGTTGTCATGACGCAGCTACACGCGGGCGGCAAGTTCGATTCCGACGCGTACGCCGTCTCCGGTGGTCTGCACGGTGTCGGTATCTCTGTGGTCAACGCGCTCTCGACCAAGGTCGAGTTGGAGATCAACTACGGCGGCTACCACTGGGAGCAGACGTACAACTACGCCAAGCCCGGTCCGCTGGTCCAGGGCGCGGCGACGCGCAAGACGGGCACGACGGTCAGGTTCTGGGCCGACCCGGAGATCTTCGAGACCACCACATACAGCGCCGAGACCGTTGCGCGCCGTCTGCAGGAGATGGCGTTCCTCAACAAGGGCCTCACCATCACGCTGACCGACCGGCGGCCGCAGACGGCTGCGGCCGATGCCGTCGTCGAAGGTGACGAAGACACCGCCGAGAAGCCGAAGACCGCCGAGGAAGAGGCGGTGGCTCCCGCAGTCACGAAGCCGCGCACGCGCACCTATCACTACCCCGACGGCCTGATCGACTACATCAAGCACCTCAACCGCACCAAGACGCCGATCCACCAGTCGGTCATCGGTTTCACGGCCAAGGGCACCGGTCACGAGGTCGAGATCGCGATGCAGTGGAACTCGGGATACTCCGAGTCGGTGCACACCTTCGCGAACACGATCAACACCCACGAGGGCGGTACGCACGAAGAAGGCTTCCGCGCGGCGCTGACCTCGACGGTCAACAAGTACGCGCTCGACAAGAAGCTTCTCAAGGAGAAGGACGGCAAACTCAGCGGCGACGATATCCGCGAGGGTTTGGCAGCTGTCATCTCCGTCAAGGTCGCCGATCCGCAGTTCGAGGGTCAGACCAAGACCAAGCTCGGTAACACCGAGGTCAAGAGCTTTGTGCAGAAGACGTGCAACGAGCATCTCGGTCACTGGTTCGAGGCCAACCCGGCTGAAGCCAAGATCATCGTGAAGAAGGCCGTCGACTCCGCGCAGGCCCGCCTCGCGGCTCGCAAGGCGCGAGAGTTGGTGCGCCGCAAGACCGCAACTGATATCGGTGGCCTGCCCGGCAAGCTTGCCGACTGTCGCAGCAACGACCCCACCAAGTGTGAGGTCTACATCGTGGAGGGCGACTCCGCCGGTGGCTCGGCCAAATCCGGCCGCGACTCGATGTACCAGGCGATCCTGCCGATCCGCGGCAAGATCATCAACGTCGAGAAGGCCCGCATCGACCGCGTCCTCAAGAACACCGAGGTCCAGTCGATCATCACCGCGTTCGGCACCGGTATTCACGACGAGTTCGACCTCGCCAAGCTGCGCTATCACAAGATCGTGCTGATGGCCGACGCCGACGTTGACGGCCAACACATTTCGACGCTGCTGCTGACGTTGCTGTTCCGCTTCATGAAGCCGCTGATCGAGAACGGTCACGTCTACCTGGCACAGCCGCCGCTCTACAAGCTCAAGTGGCAGAAGCGCGAACCCGAATTCGCATACTCCGACCGTGAACGCGACGGACTGCTCGAGGCTGGACGGGCCGCGGGCTGGAAGATCAACACCGACGACGGCATCCAGCGCTACAAGGGCCTCGGCGAGATGAACGCGAAGGAACTCTGGGAAACCACAATGGATCCCGCTGTTCGCGTGCTCCGCCAGGTGACCCTCGACGACGCCGCCGCGGCTGACGAACTCTTCTCCGTGTTGATGGGCGAGGATGTGGCCGCACGCCGCAGCTTCATCGCCCGCAACGCGAAAGACGTTCGCTTCCTTGACGTCTGATCTCTCACGAATCGAAAAGGATACTGATGACTGACACCACACTCCCGCCAAACGGGGGAGCGGGCGATCGCATCGAACCGGTCGATCTCGGCCAGGAGATGCAGAACAGCTACATCGACTACGCGATGAGCGTCATCGTCGGTCGTGCCCTCCCCGAGGTGCGCGACGGACTGAAGCCCGTGCACCGCCGACTTCTCTACGCGTCCTACGACGCCGGGTTCCGTCCCGACCGCGGCTACGTGAAATCCGCGAAACCCGTTGCGGAGACGATGGGTAACTACCATCCCCACGGCGACAGCGCGATCTACGACGCCCTGGTGCGCCTCGCGCAGCCGTGGTCGATGCGCTACCCGCTCATCGACGGTCAGGGCAACTTCGGTTCGCGCGGCAACGACGGCGCGGCCGCCATGCGTTACACCGAGGCACGCCTCACGCCGCTCGCAATGGAGATGCTGCGCGACATCGACGAGGAGACAGTCGATTTCACGCCCAACTACGACGGCAAGACCAACGAGCCGACGGTGCTGCCCGCGCGTATCCCCAACCTGTTGATCAACGGGTCGGGCGGTATCGCCGTCGGTATGGCCACCAACATCCCGCCGCACAATCTCAATGAGGTTGCCGACGCGGTGTTCTGGGCATTGGAGAATCCAGAGGCCGACGAGGAGACCATGCTCGCGGCGTGCATGGAGTTCGTGAAGGGACCCGACTTCCCCACGGCCGCACTGATTGTCGGCAGCCAGGGTATCCGCGATGCCTACACGACCGGCCGCGGCAGCATCCGTATGCGCAGCGTCGTCGACATCGAGGAGAACAAGGGCACCACCACCCTCGTCGTCACCGAACTGCCGTACCAGGTCAACCCCGACAACCTGATCGCGTCGATCGCCGAACAGGTCAATGAGGGAAAACTCAAGGGCATCAGTCGAATCGAGGACCAGTCCTCCGACCGCGACGGCATGCGCATCGTCGTCACACTGCGCCGCGACGCCGTCGCCAAGGTCGTGCTGAACAACCTCTACAAGCACAGCCAGTTGCAGACCAGTTTCGGCGCCAACATGCTCTCGATCGTCGACGGCGTGCCGCGCACCCTGCGGCTCGACCAGATGATCCGCTACTACGTCGCCCACCAGATCGACGTCATCGTGCGTCGTACGCGGTACCGGTTGCGCAAGGCCGAAGAGCGCGCACACATTCTGCGCGGTCTCGTGAAAGCCCTTGACGCACTTGACGAAGTGATCGCGTTGATCCGTGCGTCGGCCAACACCGACGCGGCGCGACAGGGCCTCATCGGTCTCCTCGACATCGACGAGATCCAGGCCGACGCCATTCTCGCGATGCAGCTGCGTCGCCTGTCTGCACTCGAGCGCCAGAAGATCGTCGACGAGTTGGCCGAGATCGAGCTGGAGATCGCCGACCTCAAGGACATCCTCGAGAAGCCTGAGCGTCAGCGCGCCATTGTGCGTGACGAGCTCAAGGTGGTCGTCGAGAAGTTCGGCGATGAGCGTCGAACGAAGATCATCGCGGCAGACGGCGACGTCGCCGACGAGGATCTCATCGCGCGCGAAGACGTCGTCGTCACCATCACCGAGACCGGATACGCCAAGCGCACGAAGACCGACCTCTACCGCAGTCAGCGGCGTGGCGGCAAGGGTGTGCAGGGTGCCGGGCTCAAGCAGGACGACATCGTCAAGCACTTCTTCGTGAGCTCCACCCACGACTGGATCCTGTTCTTCACGACCAAGGGCCGCGTCTACCGTGCCAAGGCGTACGAGCTTCCCGAGGCCAACCGCACCGCGCGGGGCCAGCACGTCGCCAACCTGCTGGCATTCCAGCCGGAGGAGCGGATCGCCCAGGTCATCCAGCTGAAGACCTATCAGGACGCGCCGTATCTGGTGCTCGCCACCCGCAACGGCCTGGTGAAGAAGTCCAAGCTCGAAGACTTCGACTCCAACCGGTCCGGCGGAATCGCGGCGATCAACCTTCGCGGCGAGGACGAACTGGTCGGCGCGCAGCTGTGCAGCTCCGACGACGACCTGCTGCTCGTCTCCCAGAAGGGCCAGTCGATCCGGTTCCACGCCGACGACGAGACGCTGCGCCCGATGGGACGCCAGACCTCCGGCGTCCAGGGCATGCGCTTCAACGGCGACGACGAGTTGCTGTCGCTCAACGTCGTGCGTGAGGGCACCTACCTCCTGGTCGCGACGTCGGGCGGCTACGCCAAGCGCACTCCGATGGACGACTACCCGGTTCAGGGTCGCGGCGGCAAGGGCGTGCTGACCATTCAGCACGACCGCAGGCGCGGCGAACTGATCGGCGCGATCATCGTCGACGACGATTCGGAGCTGTACGCGATCACCTCGGGCGGCGGAGTCATCCGCACGGCCGCCAAGCAGGTCCGCAAGGCGGGGCGCCAGACCAAGGGTGTCCGTCTGATGAACCTCGACGAGGGAACCACCCTGATCGCCATCGCACGCAACGCCGACGAGCCCGACGTCGAGGCTGCCGAGTAGCCCCAAGGGTCTCGGCGCAACAGTCCCGACCCCACGGCGGTCGCTTCAGCCAGTGGGAGCGGTTCAACCGTTAGTGTGGTGTGCAACGCCAGCCCGCGTCGTTGTGGCTGGGAGTGCACGCGTTATGGAGTGAGGGAACACGAGTGAGCACACCGAACGACCCGGACGACAAGAAGTCGACGACCGGCCGGCCCTCGGGCCCAACCGACTCCGGTAACTCCGGGGATCCGGCGCGGTCGTCCGGTCCGGGTCCTTCGGGTGCTCAAACTTCAGGGTCAGACCAGGTGACCCACCCGATGCAGCAGAAGAATCCGAACCCGGTCGGGGCTCCCAAGCAGGGTGGCCTCGTGCCGCCGTGGCAGCGCGGTGGCGTGCCGCCGCAGGCCCCTAACGGCCAGAACGGCCCGGCGCCTCAGGGCGACCCGCAGCAGAACGGCAAAGCCGGTCCGCCGCCGAATGGGACCAGCGGCCCGCCGCCGAATGGGACGAGCGGTCCGCCGCCCAGCGGAAAGGGCGGCCCGCCGCCGCGGGGCATGGTGACGTCCGAACCGGCCGGGGGACAGGCGCCTGTCACCAAACTCGACAGTCCCGCCCGCCCTGACGGTCCATCTCGTTCATCCGCGTCGTCGACGCCTGTGGGAGGCGGCTCGGGTGCGCGTACCGGATTCGTCGAGTCACCTACGCGGACGATCGTGCGTGACCCCTCCGAGGACGAGCAACTGCCCGACCTCGACCAGATCCACCACACCGCAGAGGTCCGCCAGTCCGCTGAGGTGGCCCCTGTGGCGGCTCCGCGCTCGGCACCGGCTCAGGTCGGTCCTGCGACGGCGCTGCGTGCCGCTGTGCAGATCCGCCGGATCGATCCGTGGGCGACGTTCAAGATCTCCGCTGTACTCGCCGTCGTCGGATTCTTCATCTGGATGATCGCCGTCGCCGTCCTGTACCTGGTCCTCGACGGCATGGGCGTCTGGGACCAGATCAACAGTTCGTTCGGCACGCTCGTCACCGCTGACGGGTCGTCGAGTGAGGGCGACGTGATCGGCGCAGGCACGATCTTCGGCTACGCCGTGCTGCTCGGCGCGATCAACGCGATCCTCCTGACCGCCATCGCCACCATCGGCGCGTACATCTACAACCTCTGCGCCGACCTCGTCGGCGGCGCCGAGGTCACGCTGGGCGATCTGGACTAGCTGGTCGCGCCGACGGTCCGCTGGTCGAGCTTGTCGAGACCACTGTGGCAGGCTCTGCTCGCTGGTCGAGCCGCACCCGTTGGTCGAGTTGACCCCCGCTGGTCGAGCCGTCCGTCCGCTGGTCGAGCTCACCGCCGTTGGTCGAGCTTGTCGAGACCACTCCGGCGAGCCGCCCTCGCTGGTCGAGCCGAGCCGCACCCGCCGGTCGAGCCGCACCCGCTGGTCGAGTTGACCCCCGCTGGTCGAGTTGACTCCCGCTGGTCGAGCTTGTCGAGACCACCTCTGACCAGCCGTTTTGGTTGTTGACGACCTCGTCGGGTAACCTCAATCCTCGGTTCACGGGCCTATAGCTCAGGCGGTTAGAGCGCTTCGCTGATAACGAAGAGGTCGGAGGTTCAAGTCCTCCTAGGCCCACTGCGAGTGGTTGTTCGTCAGCCCGTTTCGCAACCCGTCGGTCGTGTTTCGACGCCCGGCACGGGGCCTTAGCTCAGTTGGTAGAGCGCTGCCTTTGCAAGGCAGATGTCAGGAGTTCGAATCTCCTAGGCTCCACAAGCAAGTACTTCACGGCCGCTCTTGTCCGCCACTCGGACCGCGCACAGCGCGTCGACCACATTCCCCCCGTAAGGCTCCGACGCCGTGTCCGGCAGTATGCGGTCTCTCGGCGCAGTTTCTCGCGGAAGAGTCCACCTGCCGCGCAGAAGCTAGGGGAAAGAATCTTTCCTCGGGTCCCGTACCTTTCCTCGAGTTGTTGCTGGGGGAAGGGCAAGAAGCGCGGGGAAGAGTTCCGCGAAGGCGCTGAAACTAGGGGAAGAAGCGCCGCGACGTGCAGAAACTAGGGGAAAAGTCCGCCTGCTGCACAGTTTCTCGCGGAAGAGTTCACCTGCCGCGCAATTTGTGGGGGAAGAGTCCGCCGGCCGCGCAGAACCTAGCGGAATGAACGCTTCCCCTAGTTTCGGTTTCTCGCGGACTGCCCGTCGGCCGCGGATACGGCGATAAGCCGCCCCGCCGCGTCGCGCAGAAACAACCGGAAGACGCCGAAGCACCCTGACCCAGGCCAACAACCGTAACGCGCACCCTCAGGCCCCAGGCCGACTCACGACCTACACCTCACAACACGCCTCGATGCGCCGTCGCGGCGACGCTGCGCTGCGTACTCTCTCCACATGCACATCGAGGATGTCTTCTCCGGGGTCGCAGTGGCGTTCGAGGCGATCGGTGCGCTGACGATGGTGCTCGGGTTCATCATGTCGCTGATACTGGCCGGTCGAGCGCTCCGACGCGGTGAGGGAGGCGAAACCGCCTACTCGACGCTGCGCAACACCCTCGGTGCCGCGATCCTGCTGGGCCTCGAGGTACTCGTGGCAGCGGACTTGATCCGCACGATCACGTCCAAGCCGTCGATCGAGGACGCGCTGATCCTCGGGATCATCGTCTTGATTCGAACTGTGCTGTCGATGTCGATTCAGATCGAGATCGAGGGCGTCGTCCCGTGGAAGCGTGCACTGCTGACGAGCGGCGCTTCCCTGGCCGGCAGAGAAATAGCGCGCGACGCGGCCGCACAGACCGCGTCACGCGCTACTAACAACGACTGATTAAAGCCGCGCTGCCGCGTACTGCGCGGCCTGGACGTTCATGCCGTTCACGGCGTACAGCACGTGCAGACCGTTCGGCTGACCCACTGGAGCGCCGTCGCACACGACGTCGCCCGGGATGCAGTAGGTGACGGTCTTGGGCTTGTACCGCGGTCCGACGTTCATCTCAGGTGCCCCGACGTCGCGGATCCAGCGGTCCGACGGGGGAGCGAAGAGCACGACGGCTTTGACGCGGGGTTCCACCTCGGCAGGCATGGCCTTGGGGGCCTGCGACGCGTACTCGGCATAGCGCGCGGGAACGGCGATTCCGCTGTTTGCTGCGTAGGCCGCAACCGCGCCGCCCTGGGAGTAGCCGCCGAGAACGATTCCTGTGTTCGGGCATCGCGCCGCGGTGGCCTTGATGTGATCCTGCGCATCTGTGATGCCTGCAACCACGTTGCGGACAAACGCCACGCGGTTGTTGAAGTTGTTGCTGGCGGGGTAGTCGACGCCATAAACCGCCACCGACTTGCCCGGCAGCTGCGCCCTCAGTGCCTGCGCAAAGGACAATCCCGTGAGCCCGACGGGCGGCGCGGTTTCTGCCGTTCCACGAGCGAACACCACCTCGACGTCGGGGCACGACGCCGCAGATGCGTGCGGTGCTGCAGCGAGGACACCGCCGGCAGCGACGACGAGCGAACCCGCCAGGAGCGCTATCCAACGGGCGGCACTGTTCAGAGGCGAGATGCGACGATCACGCCCGGAGCGTGGACGCGGAAAGGCGAGCTTCGGCATGGAGTTCCTTTGCGGAGTCGTGCGCCGGCAGACGTCGATCACAGCCGACTGTGGACGAGAGTACCCACGGTATTCGTCCATTGTGGCCACTCGGATGGGTCTCAGTTCACACCTATTCACAAATCCGCGGAATCAATTTGCGCGCCGGTAGGAGACCGACTGCGCCAACAGGCAGCCCGTCAGAAGACGAAGATGAACAAGTAGACCAGCAGCGCGACGATCGCCACTGCGACCCACACCCAGCCGAGGCGGATCGCTGCCGTCGCGAACGGCATGCCGTACTGGGGTCGGGAGCGGATCTCATCGCGTGCGCGGTAGCCGAGATAGATGCCGATCGGCGACGTGATACCTAGTAGCGACAACACGAATGCCCAGATCGCCGTGCGGTTCATCGTCGTCGTCGACGATGCCGGTGCTGCAGTCCGAGGCGGTGCCACGGGCTCCTCCTGGTCTTCGACGCGGGAACCGATGCCTTTTCGGTTCGACGGTTCTTTCACAGCCGAGTATGCCTGCGTCGCCGACGCCTCGGCCGGGCCCACCGGTTGAGCGTCGCGCGAAGGCGTGTTGGCGGGGACGTCGCGACGCGGCGGGACGAACACCCGTTCTCCGCTCCGTGCGTATTCGCTTGCGCCGGAAAGACTTTCGGTTGGTGGCGGCGTCGTGCCCGTTCTTCCGACTGGGTCACCGGCGCGCGGGGGAGGACCGCCCGGCGCGCCGATCGGAGCCCTACGTCCCGGCGGTGGCACCGGCGCCCCTGGGCGTTGCGGCGGCACGGGTCCCTGTCCTGGCGGCCTTCCCGACGACTGTCCGGTTCCCGGGCCGGGCTGCGCGCCGGGTGCTGGCGGGCGTTGCGGCGGGGCGCCGACCTGCCATCCCGGTCGCGGACCGGTGTTTGGTGGAAGCGGCCTGTTGCCCTGTGAGGGTGCCGGGCCGTTCCCCGTGGCTGGACGCGGGGGCGGCGGCCTGTTCCCGGTAAACGTAGGGTTGGCGCCGGCCGGGCCGGGACCCGTTCCGTGCTGGTCGTGCGGGTTGCTGCGCAGGGCAGGGCCCCCGTCACGAGGGCCGGTGCCGACATCGCGAGGGCCAGGCCCGACGTTCCGCGGAGCGGGTCCGGCATTCCGCGGCACTTGGCCGCTGTCGCGCGGTGCAGGGCCGTTCTCGCGCGGGGCAGGAGCGCTGTCGCGCTTAATAGGCCCGTTGTCGCGGCCCGAAGGCGCGCCGCCGCGTGCGTCCGGACGCACCGACCAGCCCGATGACGGTCCGTTCGCGCGCTCCCACGGCGCGGAGGCCGGGGCCACGCTGTCACGCGCGGGTCGTGATTCCGAGTCTGTTGTCGGCTGCGACGGCCTGTCGGCAGCCGCTGCGTCGTCCTTCGACAGGGGAAACCACCCCGATGCTCGGTTCACGCCCGACTCGCTGTCGGCGTCGTCGGATCGGGTGTCGTCGGAGTTCACGGGTCCAAATTACCTGCACCGGTGTCCCGAGACCGCATGGACCGTCGACTACGTGACCTTCCCGACGGGCTATCCGGCCTCGGGGCCAGCGGTGATCGTCGTCGGCAATTCATCGATCCGAGGAACCGTTGCCGAGATCGGCGGCGGCTCCTGCCGACTCCGACGGAGTACGACGACGACGGCTGCCGCGACGGCCGATACCAGCGCGAGTCCCCCTGCGATGGCGAGCACCTGCTTCTTCTGCATGTGCACAGCGTGCCAGTTCGCTGCGGGCGGATGCCACTTCTGACACCTACCGGCGCTGAGGTGGTTGTATGGAGGGCGTGAGTATTGAAACGCAGACCGCGACCATCCACACCAACCGCGGTGACATCGTTGTCGACCTGTTCGGAAATCACGCACCCAAGACCGTTGCCAACTTCACCGGCCTCGCCGATGGCAGCAAGGAGTACAGCGAGCCCAACGCTTCCGGAGGCAACTCCGGACCGTTCTTCGACGGCTCGGTGTTCCACCGCGTCATCGAGGGCTTCATGATCCAGGGCGGCGATCCGACGGGCACCGGCCGCGGTGGCCCCGGATACCGCTTCGAGGACGAGTTCCACCCGGAGCTCTCCTTCGACCGTCCGTACCTCCTCGCGATGGCAAACGCCGGACCGGGAACCAACGGATCACAGTTCTTCATCACCGTCGGACCGACGCCGCACCTCAACCGTCGCCACACCATTTTCGGTGAGGTGACCGATCCCGCATCGCAGCAGGTTGTCGACGCTATTGCGACGACCTCCACCGACCGCGCCGACCGTCCGCTCGACCCGGTCGTCATCGAGAAGATCGAGATCAACTGAACACACCGCAGCAACCGACGCGCGCGTCGCAGGTCTGCTACCGGCACCCCGATCGCCCGACCCTGCTCTCTTGCAGCAGGTGCGGGCGTTCGGCGTGTCCGGAGTGCCTCACCCCGGCCGCCGTCGGGCAACACTGCGTCGAATGTCGCGGCGACGACGGGTCGCGGCGCGCGGCGTCGAGCGTCGAAACCGCACAGATCTCGACGCCGACGGCCACGCGCAATACCCCGATCGGCACCTATGCGCTGATCGCCGTCAACGTCGTGATCTTCGCGCTCTGCGTGATCCAGGCAAAGTCGTTCGACGCCGGGCTCGCGCCTCTCTTCCAGCACGGCGACCTCGTCAGAGCCGACGTCGCCAACGGCGAGTACTGGCGACTTCTCACCGCGGGTTTTCTCCACTTCACCGTGATGCACATCGCGCTGAACATGATTTCGCTCTACATCCTCGGCCGTGACCTCGAGACAGCACTCGGACACAGTCGCTACCTGATGGTCTACTTCATCGCTCTTTTCGGCGGAAGCGCCGCGGTGATGCTGTTCGAGGCGGGCAACGTCCGCAGTGCCGGGGCCTCCGGCGCGATCTACGGACTCATGGGCGCAATGCTCGTGATCGTCCTCAAGGCCAGAATTTCCCCGACCGGAGTCATCACGATCATCGTGATCAACCTGGTCTTCTCGGTGACGATGCCCGGGATCTCGCTGGCCGCCCACATGGGTGGTCTTGTCTTCGGTGCCGCCGCGACGGCCGCTGTCATCTACCTTCCCGCTCGGCTTCTGCCGGACGAGTCGCGTACCCAGCACAACGCTTCGCGAGTGGGGTGGATCGCGCTGATCGTGCTGCTCATCGTTGCGATCGCGCTCGGCATCATCGCCGGAAGCTCGAGGTCGGGTCTGCTCTGAGCAGGCTTCCACGACACCCGCAATCGATAGCTCAGTTAGTTGTCCACAGGAGTTACCCACAGTGGGGATGAATTACACACATGTAATTCGGCCTCGCGACGTAGTTCGACGGTGTTCGAGACGAGTCAGCCGTCGACGTCGAACCCGGCCTGACGCAACTGCACCGCGACGTCGGAGGGTGCGGCGCCGAGATCCCAGCGGCCGAAGACGTAGAGCTTGGTGTCGAGTCTTAGACCGTCCGATTGATCTGTCGGGGCGGCGTCGTCGGGGATCACGTCGATCTCGAGCTGCCCGCTACGACGTCCGATGCGGCGGATGTTGAGCACCTTGATCTGATCGACCTGTGCGGGTGTGCAGTCACGCGTGCCCGATAGCGTCCGGATGTGGAGGACTGGGCCGGGACTGACTGCGAGGCGCGGTCGAATCGCCCACGCGTACGCGCCGAACGCCAGCAGCAGCACGCCTGCGACGACCATCAGGACCATGCCGGCGGGATCCGACGCCGCGATCACGCCAAGGATCACGAGAAGTAGGCCGCCGACCAGCAGTGCGGCGGCAGCAGGTCGCGGCGTCGACCATTCGCCTGTGGACAAGTCGGAACGGTTATCCACAGCAGTTACTCACAGTGGGGATGAATTACACACATGTGATTAACGGCTGTGGATGATTGTCCGAGCCTGTTGTCGCAGGTCAGCGCCATCTCATGGTCATCAGAAGGCCGACGACCATCAGGGCGAAGCCGATCAGGAAGTTCCACGATCCGAGGTTGGCCATCCAGTGGAGAACCTGGCCCTCGCCGCCGTAGGTGGTCGAGCTCGCAGCAAGGTAGTAGACGATCAGCCATGCGAGGCCGAGGAGCATCAGACCGAGCATGACGCCCACGTAGATGCTGCTGGAGGGACCGGTCTTGACCTTGACCGGCGTGCGCGACGCCGGGTTGATCGTGTAATCGGTCTTCTTCCGGACTTTAGACTTCGGCATGACTTCCTCTGTTGGGTGCAGATCACTCGCCTTACACGGTATCTCACCTGGTCGCCGCGTCCGACCCCGCTCGCTGGTCGAGCTGCCCCGCTGGTCGAGCTGCCCCGCTGGTCGAGCTGCCCCGCTGGTCGAGCTGCCCCGCTGGTCGAGCTGCACCCGCTGGTCGAGCTTGTCGAGACCCCGTTGGTGATTTCGACTCGGCTGCTCGCTCCGCTCGCGGCCGGCTCAATCAGCGGGAAGGGCCCATCCGCTGGTCGAGCCTGTCGAGACCACGGCGGCCGAGCTGCACCCGCTGGCCGAGCTGCACCCGCTGGTCGAGCTTGTCGAGACCACCCCGCGGCGCCCCGAGTAACCTGAGCCTGTGAATACGCCCGCCGTCGACGGATCCGCGCAGCCCCTGGGCCGCGTGCTCGTCATCGACAACTACGACAGCTTCGTCTACAACCTGGTCCAATACCTCGGTCAACTAGGCAGCCCAGCCGGCCTCGACGTCACGGTGTGGCGCAACGACGACCCGGTCCTCTCCGACGCCGACGGCGAGTTCACCACGGAATCACTGCGTCGAGCTGTCGAAGGATTCGACGCCGTGCTGCTCAGCCCAGGCCCCGGCACCCCGCAGCGCGCGGGCGCGACCATCCCGCTGGTGCGGCTCGCGGCGTCGGACGAAATCCCGCTGCTCGGGGTCTGCCTCGGACACCAGGCGATCGGCGCAGCTTTCGGCGCGACGGTCGACCGCGCACCGGAACTCCTGCACGGCAAGACGTCGCAGGTCATCCACGATGACGACGGAGTCCTGGCCGGACTGCCGGATCCGTTCACCGCGACGCGCTATCACTCGCTCACCGTGCTCCCCGAGACCATCCCCGACGAACTCGTCGTGACCGGGCGCACCGACACGGGCATCGTCATGGCCATGCGCCACCGCGACCTGCCCATCCACGGCGTCCAGTTCCACCCGGAAAGCGTTCTCACCCAGGGCGGACACCGGATGCTGGCCAACTGGCTCGCCGTCGCGGGCATCAAGGTCGACCCCGGTCTGGTCGACGCGCTCGAACAGGAGATGGCCGCCGCGCTGGGCTGACGGGCGAGCCTGGGCCGACCCCTGCAGGAACCGACCGCTCGAGCCCTAGTTCGGCAACAGGCTGAGCTGCCCGACGGTCACCGTGACGGCGTCGTTGCGGCTCAGTTGCGAGCCGGCGGCAGGCTGCTGGTCGATGATCTTGCCGATGTCCGGACTGCCCAGCGGCACGCCTTTCGTCGACTGTGTGAGCGTCGAATCCGACCATCCGCGCGACTGCAGCGTCGAGCGTGCCTGCTCGGGTGTTAGACCGCGCAGGTCGGGCATCGTGAACTGGTTGCCGCGCGAGACTGTCACCTGAACCGTGCTGCCCTCGTCAACCGATGTTCCGGCGGACGGGGACGAGCTGATGATCTCGCCGACAGGCCGATCAGAGTCACCCTGCACGACGACCATCTTCAGATTCGATTGCTCGAGCAGCGTGCGGGCCTGGTCCTCACGCATACCGACGACGTCGCGCACGGTCACCTGGCGAGGCCCGGACCCGACGTGCAGCACGACCGGGCTGTTGACCGCGGCGTTGGTTCCGGACGCGGGCGTCGTGCTCACGACCTTGCCGTCGAGTGCGGCCGTCGAATCGACCTCGTCGGTCCGGATGTTGGTGAATCCGAGCACCTTCAGCGCGTCGGTCGCCTCCTCCGGTGTCTTGCCCTGCATCGACGGCATCTGATGCCGTGGAGGCCCGGACGACACGTACAGCGTCACCTCGGAGCCGTCGGGTGCCAGTACGTTCGCGCCCGGCGCCGACCTGGTGGCCGTCCCGGCCTTGACGTCGAGGCTCGGTTCCTGGAGCTGTTTGACCTTGAACCCCGCACGCAGCAGGTTGCTCTCGGCGTCTTGCGACGACAAGCCGCTCACCGACGGCACCGCGATCTGCCGCGCACTCTCCGACGCCCACGGAGCCCACCACAGCAGCAGTCCTGCCAGCAGCAGCACCACGAGCGCGGCCGATCCCAGGACCAGTCCGCGGGACCGGCGTCGAATAGGGGTGTTGTCACTGGAGCGTCGAGGAGCGTTGCCGTCCGAACCGCCGGAGCCGTCGCCGCCGCCACCCCCGGTGCCGCCACCGTCCGAGCCGCGCGCCGCGCGTCGAGGACCGGTGTCGAGGAACTCCGTACGATCCTCGTCGGTCAGCAGCAGCGGAGCCGACGGGCGGCCACCCGCGAGCACGCGGATCAGGTCGGCGCGCAGTTCGGCGGCCGACTGATACCGGTTCTCCTTGTTCTTGCTCATCGCCTTGAGCACGACGGAGTCGAGCTCGCGCGGGATCTCCGGTCGGATCGACGACGGCCAGGGCGGGTCCTCGTGGACGTGTTGATGGGCGACGGCGACGGGCGAATCACCCGTGAACGGCGGCTCGCCGGTCATCAACTCGAACAGCACGCAGCCCATCGAGTAGATGTCACTGCGCGGATCGACCTTGATGCCGCGCGCCTGCTCCGGCGACAGGTACTGGGCGGTGCCCATCACGGTCGACGTCTGCGTCATCGTCGACGTCGAGTCGCTGATGGCTCTGGCGATGCCGAAGTCCATCACCTTGACCGCGCCGGCCTTGTCGATCATGACGTTGGCGGGCTTCATGTCGCGGTGCACGATCCCGTTGCGGTGGCTGAAGTCCATGGCCGCGGCGACGTCGGCCATCCACGTCATGGCCTGCCGCGGAGACACCGGACCGTTGGCGCGCAACACATCCCGCAGTGTCTCGCCGTCGACGTACTCCATCACGATGAACGGCAGCGGCCCGTCGGGTGTCTCGGATTCGCCGGTGTCGAAGACCTGGACGATCGTCGGGTGATTGAGCTTCGCGGCGTTCTGCGCCTCGCGTCGGAAGCGGAGGTAGAACGACGGATCACGTGCGAGGTCGGCACGCAGCACCTTGATCGCGACGTCCCTGTTGAGCAGGAGGTCGCGAGCGAAGTGCACCTCCGACATCCCTCCGAAACCGAGCGTCTCGCCCAGTTCGTAGCGGTCGGAGAGGTGGTGCGGGGTCGCTGTCATCGGCTCGGCAGACAGAAGGGCGGACAGAACTGTCCGGTCACGGTGGGTGCACCGGAGTCGCCATCGGTTGTGGTCGGCTCCTCGGTCTCCTGTTGGGTCGTCTCTTCTTCGGTCGTCGGTCGCTCGGTGGTGGTCGGACGACGCGTCGTCGTGGTCTGCTCGCGCGTCGTCGTCTCAGGTTCTTGCTGTTCGGCAGTGGTCGGGACAGCGGTCGTGGTCTGCGTGACCGTCGTCGACGGCGTCGGCGTCTCCGACGATCCCGAATCCAGGTTCGCCAGCCAGAAGCCGATCAGTCCGATGGCGCCGAGCAGCAGGACTCCCGCGATACCCGCGAGCACCTTTTGGCCGGTGGTCCACCCGTTGTTGTTGTTCGACGGAGGCGTCGACGACGTCTGCGGGTACGAGGTTTGACCGTACGAGGACTGCGGATATGAGGTCTGGCCGTACGCCGTCGGGGCCCGACCGGTTCCCTGCGTCGCGCTGCGTGCGGTCCCCGTGGGCGGCACACCGCTCGTCATCGCGCGGGTCGCGCCGGTGCCGCGTGCGAGCGCGGCTCCACCCGCGGCGCCCGCCGCAGCGGCTCCGGCAGCACCGATGGCTCCGGTGCCGCCAGGGGTAGGAGGTCGACGTCCCGCACGCACCGCGGCCACGGCGTCGGCGAACTCGCCACCGTTGGCATAGCGCTGCTTGGGATCCTTCGACAACGTGATGTCGATCAGCTCGCGCACCGACGCAGGCACGTTCGCAGGCAGAGGCGGCGGGGTCTCGCGGATGTGCTTCATGGCGACGGTGATCGCGCCATCACCAAGGAATGGTCGGCGCCCCGTCAGCGCCTCGTATCCGACGACGCCGAGCGAATAGACATCCGACGCCGCGGTCGCCTCGTCACCGGTGGCCTGTTCGGGCGAGATGTACTGGGCCGTGCCCATCACCATGCCGGTCTGGGTGACCGGTGCGGCGTCGACCGCCTTAGCGATGCCGAAGTCGGTGATCTTCACCTGGCCCGCGGGCGTGATGAGGATGTTGCCGGGCTTGACGTCGCGGTGCACGAGGCCTGCGGTGTGCGCGGCCTGCAGCGCGCGACCGGTCTGCTCGAGCATGTCGAGCGTGTTGGTCAGCGACAGCCGTCCGAGTCGTGAGATGACAGAGTTCAGCGGCTCGCCGTCGACGAGTTCCATCACCAGATAGGCCAGAGGGCCGCCACCTGCGCGGTCGGGCGTCTCGCCGTAGTCGAAGACGTTCGCGATGCCGGGGTTGTTCAGCTTGGCCGTCGTCTGCGCCTCGGTGCGGAAGCGAGCGGTGAACTCGGGGTCGTCGGAATACTCGGCCTTGAGCACCTTGACCGCGACACGACGGTTCAGTCGCGTGTCGACGGCCTCCCAGACCTGTCCCATGCCGCCGGTCGCGATGAGCCGGATCAGGCGATAACGGTCGGCGATGATCGTGCCGTTCTGCAGGCTCATCGTCCACCTCCCACCAGTGAGTTGATCACAGCTCGTCCAATCGGTGCGGCGACGGTTCCGCCGACCGAGTTCACACCGTAGTCGCCGTTCTCCACGATCACGGCGACAGCGATCTGCGGATTCGACGACGGTCCGAACGCGATGTACCAGGAGTACGGGGTCTCCGAGTCGCCACCTGCGCTCGTGTCGGAGTGCTCGGCCGTGCCGGTCTTCGACGCGATCGACACCGGGCCGCCCGCTCCCGCGGTTGCCCGTTCCGACTCGACCATCATGCTTGTCAGCGTGGCCGCCTGGTCGGAGGTGATCGGTTCGTTAATCGTTGTCGGCTGAGTTGTGCTCAGCGTGCGCAGATCTGCCGATTGCAGTTTATCCACCAGATAGGGCTGCATCCGCACCCCACCGTTGGCGACGGTCGCTGCGATCATCGCGTTCTCCAGCGGGGTCAGGCGCACGTCACGCTGTCCGATCGCCGACTGCGCCAGCGCGGCGCGGTCGGGGATCTCGCCGACGGTCGATTGCGCGACCGGCATCGGAATCTCCGGTCCGGCTTCGTCGAGGCCGAAGCGTCGAGCGGTGTCTTTGAAATTCGACGTCGCGTTGGGCATCTTGTTCGTCACGAGGTCGGCGAAGGCGGTATTGCACGAGTACTTCAACGCCGTGACCATCGAGACAGTGCCGCCGGACGATTCCGGGCATGTCTCGCCGCCGTAGTTGGGTAGCGAGATCGTGGTGTCGGGCAGCGGGAACTGCGACGCCGCGGTGAGGCGCACGTCGGGCGACACCCCTGCCCGCAGCGCCGCCGCCGAGGTGACCACCTTGAACGTCGACCCCGGCGGGTAGAGCTGGTTGATCGCGCGGTTGAGCATCGGCTCCGAACCGTTGGGGTCGTTCCACGACGACCAGGCCGTCTCGCGCACCGACTGGTCGTGGCTGGCGAGCTTGTTCGGGTCGTAGCTGGGCGTCGACACCATCGCGAGGATCTTGCCGGTGTTCGGCGCGATCGCGACGACCGCACCGCGACAACCGCCGCTGCAGCCGTTGCGCATCTGGTTGTAGGCCACGCGCTGCAGACGGGGATTGATCGTCGTCACGACGTTGCCGCCACGCGGATCCCGCCCGGAGAACATGTCGGTGAAGCGCTGCCCGAAGAGCCGGTCGTCGCTTCCGGAGAGAAACGAGTTCTCGTAGCGCTCGACCTCGGTGCTGCCGTACTGGTACGAGAAGTAGCCGGTCACCGGCGCGAACGCCTCGGCACCCTCGGGTGGGTAGCTGCGCAGGAACTTCAGCCTGCTGTCCGTGGGCACCGACACCGCGACGACCTCGCCGCCTGCGGTGATCGCACCGCGCTGGCGCGAGTACTCGTCGAGCAGCACGCGGTTGTTGCGCGGGTCGGATTTCAGGGCGTCGGCCTTGAAGACCTGAACGTAGGTGGCGTTGGCGAGCAACACGATGATCATCACGATGACCACCATCGACACCCGGCGGATCGGAGCGTTCATGGTTGCCGCACCGCCTGTGTCGGCAGCGACTCGATGGGCTTCGGCGTGGGCCGACGCTTCGTCGGGTCGGGTTCGCGCGCGGCATTGGACACGCGGATCAGTAGCGCGAGAAGGATGTAGTTCGCCAGCAACGACGACCCGCCGTACGACACGAACGGCGTCGTGAGACCGGTCAGCGGGATGAGCTTGGTGACGCCACCGACGACGACGAAGATCTGCACGGCCATCGTGAATGAAAGGCCGGTTGCCAGCAGTTTGCCGAAGCTGTCGCGGACTGCGACGCCCGTGCGCAGACCGCGCATCACGAAGATCAGGTAGAGCATCATCACGGCGGTGAGCCCGACAAGGCCGAGCTCCTCACCGATGGTCGCGATGATGAAGTCGGTATTGGCGAACGGAACGATGTTGGGGCGCCCGGAGCCGAGTCCGGTGCCGAACAGCCCGCCGGTAGCGAGCCCGAAGAGGCTCTGTCCCACTTGATAACCGGTGGTGTCGAAGGTGGCGAAGGGGTCTTGCCACACCTGAACGCGCACCTGCAGATGCGGGAACAACTGGTACGCGAGTACCGCCCCCGCGACGAAAAGGGTGACACCGATCGCCACCCAGCCCGCTCTGCCGGTGGCCACGTAGAGCATCGCGAGGATCGTCGAGAAGATCAGTAGCGGCCCGCCGAGGTCGTTCTCGAGGGCGAAGATGCCGATGGTCACCAACCACGCGATCAGCAGTGGTCCGAGGTCGCGTGCGCGCGGTAGGTCCATGCCCAGGAAGTGCTTGCCCGCCGTCGTGAACAGGTCGCGCTTGGAGACCAGCAACGCCGCGGTGAAGATGATGATCAGGATCTTGGAAAACTCGCCGGGCTGAATGTTGAAGAGAGGGGTGCGAATCCAGTTCTTCGACCCGTTGATCTCCGACATCGACGACGGCAGGATCGCCGGGATCGCCAGGAAGATCACGCCGCCGAGGCCGAGTGTGTACGCGTAGCGCGAGAGCGTCCGGTGATCGCGGATGAAGATCAGGATCATTGCGAACGCGATGATGCCGAGCAGCGCCCATAACAGCTGCTGATCGGCGTTGTTGGTCTGCTCGGTCGGGCTGATCTCTTCGCCGCGCGGACCTGACCCGAGGTCGAGTCGATGGATCAGCACGAGCCCGATTCCGTTGAGCGCGGCCACAATTGGCAGCAGCACCGGATCGGCGTGGGGCGCGTACCGCCGCACGACGAGGTGTGCGATCGCGAACAGCACCGTGTAGGCGGCGACGTACTTGAGAAGATCCCACGTCAACGATTGACCCTGAGCGGCCTGCACGATGATCAAGGCGATCGTCACCACACCGATCGCGAAGATCAACAGGATCATCTCGACGGTGCGCCCGGTCTGGCGGGCCGGTTCACGCGGCGGCGCGTGCTGCGCTTGCGGATTCGACGGCTGCGACATCTACGGTTCCCGACACGGTCCGTCGTCGAACTGAGGCTGCGCAGGCGTCGAGGCGGAGGGGGCAGGCGTCGACGACGGCGCCGGACTCGACGGCTCGGCGACCGGCGGCAGTGTGAACCGCGCGGGGAGTGCGGTGTTCGGAGCGGGGCTCGCGGGAGGCGGAGTGCCGGGTGTCGGGGCTCCGGGTGTCGCGCCCGGTGCCGGTGTGGGCTCGGTGGTGCTCGGCGCGGGTTGGCACAGGGGCAGGAAGGTGAGTCGACGCACCCGGTTGCGGGCGTCGTCGAGGTCGACCTTGCTCACCCCGTACGTGCGCACGGTGTTCACGCTTGCCGAGTCGAGGTCGGAGAGGCTCAGCTGGCGGCACTCGTCCTTGCTGTCGACCGACTGGAAACTCACGGTCGGGGCGTCGGTCGCGACGTTGGTGACGCAGACCTTCTCCGACGCCTTGCTCGACGAGAAGAAGAGGATCTTGTCGGGCGAGCCCTGGAAGATGGTGACCTTGCCGTTGTCCTCACCGACGTAATACGTGCTGCGCAACAGTCCGCGCGTGAGGAAGAAACCAGCGATCAGCGCGGCGATGACCAGCGCCACAATGCCTGCGAATATCCAACGACCCCAACGACTTCGACGCTGCGCGGGTTCGTTGTCGTCATCGGTGAGGATCGTCGGGCGCTGGGGTGCGGCTGCCGGTGGACGCAGTGCTGCGGCTCTACCTGCTGCGGTCTTGGGGTCGGGCGTGTAGTTCTGCTCGGAGTCGTCGCCGGCCGCACCGCCGACGATGGGTCGCGACTCGCCGTACTGCGTGTCGACGACGTCGGCCAGCACGACGCTGACGTTGTCGGGGCCGCCGCCGCGCAGCGCGAGTTCGATGAGGCGGTCGGCGCACTCCTTCTCGTCGTCGATGGAGCCGAGCGTCTCGGAGATGGTCTCCTCGCTCACCACGTCGGAGAGTCCGTCGCTGCACAGCAGGTACCGATCGCCAGCGCGTGCCTCGCGGATCGTGAGAGTCGGCTCGACCTCGGTGCCGGTCAACGCGCGCATGATGAGCGAGCGTTGCGGATGGGTGTGTGCCTGTTCGGCGGTGATGCGACCTTCGTCGACCAGCGTCTGGACGAATGTGTCGTCGCGTGTGATCTGGGTCAGCTCGCCATCGCGGAAGAGGTAGCCGCGGGAGTCCCCGATGTGTGCGAGGCCGATCCTGCTGCCCGCGAACAGGATCGCGGTCAGCGTGGTGCCCATGCCGTCGAGGTCGGGGGAGCGTTCTACCTGTGCGGCGATGGCCGCGTTGCCGCGGTGGGTTGCGCGGTCGAGGGCGGCGAGCAGATCGCCGCCGGGCTCGTCGTCGTCGAGTGTGCGCAGCGCCTGGATGACCAACTGGCTGGCCACCTCGCCCGCCGCGTGTCCGCCCATGCCATCGGCGAGTGCGAGTAGTCGGGGACCGGCGTAGAACGAGTCTTCGTTGTTCGCGCGGACCAACCCACGATCGCTCCGCGCGATGTAGCGCAACACCAGTGTCACGGGCGCAACTCGATCACGGTCTTACCGATACGGATCGGCGTGCTCAACGGGACGCGCACGGCTGTGGTCACCTTCGAACGGTCGAGGTAGGTGCCGTTCGTCGATCCGAGGTCTTCGACGTACCAGTCGTCGCCGCGGCGCGAGAGCCGTGCGTGGCGTTCCGACGCGTAGTCGTCGGTGAGGACCAGCGTCGAATCGTCGGCTCGGCCGATCAGGACCGGCTGCTGACCCAGCGTGATGCGTGTATTCGCCAGAGCGCCGTGCGTGACGACCAGATAGCGCGCCGAGCCCTTGGCCGTCGCAGATTTTCGACGACGCCGGTCGGCTCCGGTGTAGCGGGAGAGGCGCGAGCCCGACGCAGTGGCGATATCGGCGCGCAGGGTGCGGATGACCGCGTAGACGAACAACCAGAGGAGGACCAGAAACCCGATACGGGTCAACTGCAGAACCAAGCCCTGCATCTAAGTCCTCACCTCCCCACGCATCCGTCACTACAAAGTACGTCCGTATGCCGACGCCTCGCGCGCGACAACGGATCCCGACTGCATCTTATGGGCCAGAGTCCCGATCACCGTCATTCGAAAGTGACAGTTGTGTATCGACGCCCGGCGTCATCAGACGATGCCACGGGCGTCGATCCGGCTAACTGGCAGGTGCAGCGGCCTTACTGGAACCGGACGGTGATGTCCGAATGACCGATGCGGATGCGGTCGCCGTCGGCGAGCTCCCAGCTGTTGACCTGGACGTCGTTGACGGTCGTTCCGTTGGTGGAGTTGAGATCGGTGAGCATCGCGGTGCTGCCGTCCCAGCGGATCTCGACGTGGCGACGCGACACGCCGGTGTCGGGCAGGCGGAACTGTGCGTCCTGGCCGCGACCGATGACGTTGGAGCCCTCACGCAACTGGAAGGTGCGGTTGCTGCCGTCCTCGAGGAGCAGCGTGATCGCGGCGGGTGCATAGCCACCGGGGTGTCCGTAGCCCTGGTCGTACCCATAGCCGGGCTGCTGTGCGTAACCCTGCTCATATCCCTGCTGGCCATAGCCCTGGTCGTAACCCTGCTGCGGGTAGCCCTGGGCGTAGTCGTAGTCCTGCTGGCCGTAGCCGGGCTGCTGTGCGTAGCCCTGGCCGTAGCCGGGCTGCTGTGCGTAGCCCTGGTCGTAGCCGGGCTGCTGGGCGTAACCCTGCTGCTCGTAGCCCTGCTCGTATCCGTAGCCGGGCTGCTGGCCCTGCGCCGGGTAGTAGCCGCCCTGCTGGCCGTAGCCCGGAGCCTGCTCGTAGCCCTGTCCGTATCCGCCCTGCTGGTAGTCGTAGCCCTGCTGGGCGTACTCCTGGCCGTGTTCCTGCTGGCCCTGGCCGTAGCCCCGGGCGTCGTCGTAAGCGGGTTCTGCGCCTCGCCGCTGGTCGTAACCGGGATTCTGCGTCATGGCTGGGACTCCTACTTGTTGTGGTGCGTGTGGTTGTGGGGGCGGACCGGAAGTCGGCGGCTGGGCTTGCGGCCCCGGGGGCCGACCACGTGCGGCCCGCGGTGGTTCTGAAGCATCGTTACCCGCGCCTGGAGCGGATCCGACCGGACGCGGGCTCGCATCCGGATCGACCCGACCACGGGCACGGAAGATACCGGTGTGCAACGACGGCGATTGGTCGAACTCTACGACGACCTTTCCATACGTCTGCCATCCGTTGTCGGCGATGAAGTTTTCCAGGTGCTTGGAGAACGTCTTGCGGTTCAACTCGTACTCAGTGGCGATGTGCTGGTGGTCGGTCGGGCTGAACAACAACGAGTAGCTGTTAGCCGCCAGCACCGTGCCGTCGCCGAGGCTCTCCAACGACTCCTCGGCCTCGCGCTGCAGGCCGTTCTCGATCTCCTGCGGAGCAACCTGACCACCGAAAACGCGCGCAAAGCCGTCGTCGACGGCCCCCTCGAGCTTGCGCTCGAATCGTTGCAGGATTCCCATCGTCGACCTCCCTTCGCAGCCATGGTGGCGTGTCGTCGTGCAAGTGACCTTGATTGATGATACCGATACTTACGGCTAACACCGTCTCAGATCAACCGCCGCAGCTTCAACTATGGCTTCAGGGTCGAGCCCACACCCGCTGGTCGAGCTTGTCGAGACCACTCGCTGCCCGAGCCCGCCCTCGCCGGTCGAGCCTCGCTCCGCTGGTCGAGCTTGTCGAGACCACCACGCGCGCTGGTCGAGCTTGATCTCGCTGGTCGAGCGCCACTGTCGCTGGTCGAGCTTGTCGAGACCACCTCGCACGCTGGTCGAGCCCCACCCCGCTGGTCGAGCCCGTCGAGACCACCCGCCCGCCCGGGTTTTACATCGGCGCCGCATTGTTGCTATCGTTCTCCAGTCGTCGAGCTACCCAGTTCGGCGGCATGCCCGCCGATTCCGGCGGCCACGGGCGAGTGGCGGAATGGCAGACGCGCTGGCTTCAGGTGCCAGTGTCCTTCGGGACGTGGGGGTTCAAGTCCCCCTTCGCCCACCAAAGAGCAGTTCGACACAAAACCACAGACTATAGGCCACAGTCGTTCCGACTGTGGCCTGGGATTTTGTGGTGGCAACGGCGCCTTGATTGCGACGGACCGTATCTGGGGACTCCGCTCTGATGAGTCCCCAACACGAGGTTGATCGCTGGCAGACGCAGGCCATTCGCGTCAAGAGGATCGCGATCGGATTGAACCGAGGTGCACGCGTAAGCGTCCGATAGGTATGAGCGACCAGTACCGCGCCAACACCTTGCCCTTCGACATCAACTTTCCGCATGGTCGGTCCGTCACGTGTGCGCGAGTCGCCTCTGACCGCTGCCCGCGGGGTTGTGCCCAGTGTGGAACTGTGCGGTCGGCAGTCCGAGCTGTCGATCTTGTGGCGCAGAACATCTCGAAACTGCCGACGGCACTCGACGAAGCGACGGTGACCCACCCTCGGTTCCGGTGAACCGGTCGAACATACTGACGGTAGCCATCCGGTGCGTTCCCTCCACTGGATGTCGAGTGGGACTTAACCCACAGAAGACCCCGCCGGCTGGGCGGCGGTCGATTCAGGCCCGGCCGACCGGTCACCGTCGGCCGTTGCTGACGCGGCTCGGGCCGCTACCCGGCGAATGCGAAGCGCTGCAACAGGATTCCTTCTATCGATGCTATGCCGCCTTGTCAGGCAGACGTGCGGGTTCGACAGAGTTGAGGAGCCACTGCTGGAAGGTGTCGTGACGAAACTGGTAGCCGACGCCACTGACTCGCAGTAGCCCGGCTCGCCGCGCCCAATCCAGAAACACCGCGGGGCAAGCAGCAGATACTCCTGTCACCCGGAATTCGATACACGTTGCTGCGTAATACCAGGTCGTACTAAGCGATGCGAGTCCGAGTGGGAGCCCGAAGGCGAGACCGAAGGCGAGCCCGAACGCGAACCCGAACACGAGCCAGCCCGTGAGCCCGATCACGAGCCCGAACACAATGTCGTCGTGGATAGTCCGCGTCTCGTCCTGACCAAGATGCAGGCGGTCGCGGTCGGTCGTGTCCAGCCCGATCACGAGCCAGCTCACGAGCCCGAGCGCGAGCCCGAACGCGAGCCCGACCGCGAGTCCGACCGCGAGTCCGACCGCGAGCCCGACCGCGAGCCCGACCGCGAGCGCTCTCGGCCAGCGAGATCGTCCCGGTACCCGCCAGGCTATGCGTTTGGGCTCGCGTAAGGACCCGGCTGCGAGCCCGAACACGAGCCCGCCCGCGAGCCCGCCCGCGAGCCCGAACACGAGCCCGAACGCGAGCCCGCCCGCGAGCCCGCCCGCGAGCCCGCCAGCGAGCCCAACGATGAGGTTGCGTTGTTTCTGGTGGGCGCCGATCGCGGCGACCTGGTCGAGGGTGAGTGTTGCTTCGGGGGTGCGGTTGAGGTGGTTGGCCAGGGTGGTGAGCCAAGTATGGACGGTGTCGGCTGTGTAGTGCGCGGTTTTCGTGTTGGTCTGGTCGATGTGGGCGACGGCGGTGGGAATGAGGGTGTCGAACAGGGTTGCACGGATCTTGTCTTGGGAGGCGCAGGTGAGAAGTTGGGTGGAGATGTCGGGGGTGTTGTGCAGGGCGTTGGCGGTGAGGGTGAGCAGCCACGGTGTGGACATGGCGTGAGCCAGAGGCCCGTCGGGCTGGTCGATGATGCGGTCGATCACCGCGTCCCAGGGGCCGGCGGGTGCGTTGATGTCGGCGCGGAAGTTGCTGAGGTGGTCGATGACGACCTCAGCGGGGAGCGGCTGCAGTGCGATGGTGGTGGATCCGTGGAGGCCGCCATCTCCGCGCCGGGTTTGCAGTTCGTTGAAGTGTTGGCTGCGGCCGGCGACTACGGCGGGCCGATTGCGCCACGGAGGGCTGTTGAGTGTGTCGAGGGCGGCGTTGGCGTTGGGTGTTGAGGGGTTGTGATGGTCCATTTCGTCGAGGCCGTCGAGGACCGGCAGTATTCGTCCGTCGTCGACGAGTTTGCGGATGACTTTGGCGTTTTGGGCGTAGTCGATCGATAGCCGGTAGGCCAGCCATGCCGTCAGGTCGGTGCCGTCCCAACCGGCGGCGTTGACCCATACCGGGATGGGGGTGCGTGCCCGGGCGGTACCGCGGAGTTGGGCGCGCTGCTCGAGTAGACCGAGGACAAGGTAGATGGATGCGACGGTTTTCCCGGCGCCAGGCGGGCCGAGAAGGACTGCGCGGGCGGGTGATCGGGCGGCGGTGACCGCGGCTGCGAGGTCTTCGAGCGCCGCCGGGTCGGGGGAGTTGTTGAGGCGGGCGTCGATGTTGATCGCGGTGGCTTCGCCAGCGGCGAGCTGGTCGAGGAGTCGTCGTTCGTGGCGATCGACGGCGTCGGCAAGGTCGTCGCCATACGCTTCGGATGAGATTCGGGACGTGTCAGGCCAGAATTTGCGGCGCAGCCAGGAACCACCGAGGGGGTGTCAGATGGTCTGTGTAAGTCCAGTGCTCATCAGTGAGAGGAAGATCTATGAGCATGGCGTTAGACGACAA
>NZ_LZTE01000085.1:0-721 GCF_001665925.1 Gordonia sp. 852002-50816_SCH5313054-c | reverse complement strand
TCGAACCCGGCACCGCCTCACCCGACCAGCAGGAGGCTGCCTGAAACAACCTCATCCACAGATCTTGACAATATCTCGCGGTATACCGGCCAACGAGCCACGGAATCAACGCATTCGAGACCGCGATGGCAGGAATCATCCACCACACGTCAGCTGTGCCGTTGAGATATGCCGCCGTCGCGACGCCTGCCATCAGCACGGGTAACACGGTCGCCGACGCCCGGGCGGGCAGCCATGCGCCGGCGCGATAGCCGGCGACCAGCACGCCGACGTTGCCGATACCGGCCGCGAGTCCGTAGTGGCTCAGCAGTAGGCATGCGAGGATACGTGTGATCACCTGAATGTAGGCAACCGCGGCTGTGGTGCTGGGGCGCAAGGCCAGACAGAGGTCGGCAGCGACCAGCGTGATCGTCATCGTGAGCGCAGCCGTCGGGGCGGCAGAGAAGATCCCAGAGGAAATGAAGAGCATGGCGTCGATCACGGCGGCGAACAGTGCCACCAGGAGTGACTGGCGTTCGAGCGACTTTCGAACGGCGACGAGTCCTGACTCCGGCATGTGTGAAGGCTAGTCGAGATCCCCCGTGAGAGGGAGGGAAAATCAGTTCTTCGCGGGATGTTTGCGCAGGTCACCGTCAATAGTGTTCGGGGGTGTCAGATGGTCTGTGTAAGTCCAGTGCTCATCAGTGAGAGGAAGATCTATGAGCATGGCGTTAGACGACAA
>NZ_LZTE01000084.1:0-6972 GCF_001665925.1 Gordonia sp. 852002-50816_SCH5313054-c | reverse complement strand
CGAACCCGGCACCGCCTCACCCGACCAGCAGGAGGCTGCCTGAAACAACCTCATCCACAGATCTTGACAATATCTCCTTTACTGGTTGTGCCGTTCTGCGGCCACACCACCTGGGCCAGCGACCCCAACAACGTCGCCAACACTATTTGGGCAGTGGCAGAGGAGGATACGGATGGATGAGTCGACGGCGGCTTATGGAGCCGATCGCCGCACACCTCGCCGCGCTCGAGTATCTATCTCGGATCTGACGCTCATTGTGCGCCCATCATGCCCCGCGAATATCGCAGTCTTCACCGATGAGGAGCGCGCAGACGCCGACGCCTATGCCGCACAATTTGGAGTGGTCGTCGAGAGGCTTCTTGGCTGAGCTATTTTCAGCGCGAGTAGTAGGGCGGGGCCGTCGCTACTGTGGCGGAGGGGGAAGGACCAGTCCATAGTCGGCGGCCAAGACTTCCGCGTCCAATGCCGTGTAGCCGCCTGTCTCCGATCCCCACACGAACCGCTGGTTCCCTTCGGGGCCGATCCCACCGGGCCAGTGCTCGATGATGGCAGTGACATGCTTCCATTCACCTCGGACGGCGGCGGCGATGCGCTCCGAGGCGTTCATCAACGACGTGTTGCCGCGCACGTCACTCACAATCGCGAATACCGAGCCATTCGCGGTTTCCCAGACCTCGATGGGGTAGCGCTGACGCTTCTGCCGTGAGTGATCGGAAACCGAGAGGTCTCCTCCCATATGAGCAATGGTCGCGGCGTACCAGCGGGAGTCTGTGACGGATCAACTAGGGTCATGACCACACAGCTTAATCGGTTCCGCCGACACGGCGAGCAGGGTCCAATCACTCAGTCGCACAGCCGATTTGCGGGGTGGATTACCTCGCGTGCGGGCTACAAGCCATTCGTCATTCGGCCTCGAGTATCAGGCGCTTGGCCACGTTGGCCATAGCGTAGGTAAATATCGCTGCGAGTGCACATCCAAAACATGTTGCTGCACAACGTATTGTGTCACAGGTGTCAAAACTTCAGGGTATCCTGAGAGTCCCCCTTCGTGGTCGCGGCATCGCGTTGATGGCCGTATTGAGCGACGCTGTCACCACGTCGACCGGCGACGAGGGAACCACCGTTGTGCTGCACTGGCAGTTGCGTTCCTGAGTGCGCGTTTCCGACACCGCTGACCAGCAGTGCGGACTGCGTCTCAGGTCTGCTCACCGCGTGACTCGCGCAACGCGCGAGCACGTTTCACGAATTTCTTGTCGGCATGCTCTTTCTTGTCCGCCGCTCGCGTGTCGCGGGGCGGAAGCTGCAGGTGTTCCTCGGCCGGCAATCCGGCCTGGAGTTGGCGGCCTCGTTCGAGCTCGGAATCAAACTCCGCGCCGAAAAGCAGAGCGAGATTCGTGAGCCAGAGCCACAGCAGGAACACGATGACCCCCGACAACACGCCATACGTCTTGTTGTAGTTGCTGAACTCGGACACGTAGAAGGCGAACAACGCCGACGCGGCGATCCAGGTGACGATCGCCAGAACCGCGCCCGCGCTGACCCACCGGAACTTCGGCTGCTGCACGTTCGGGGTGACCCAATACAGGATCGCCACGATCAAAATGACGAAGACGAGGACCACCGGCCACCGCGTGACACTCCAGACCGCCTGCGCTGTGTCGCCGACACCGATCACATCGCCGAGCGACTTCGCTACCGGACCACTCACGGCCAGCATGAACGCGACAGCCGCAGTCATGATCAACGCCACCAGCGTGACCAGCAGCATGAGCGGCCGCAGCTTCCAGATCGGCCGGCCCTCATCGATCTCGTACATCCGGTTCATCGCACGACCGAACGCGCCGACGTACCCGGATGCCGACCACACCGCGCCAACCAAACTGATCACCAGGGCGAAGCCCGCACTGGGCGCAGTGACTATCTGCTCGATCGGCCCACGAAGCGTGTCGACCGCCGATGACGGGCCGAGATCGTCGACCATCCTCAGCACGGCATCAGTTGTCCGTTGCCCCTGCCCGAACACACCGAGCAGCGACACCAACACGAGCAGAGCCGGGAACAAGGACAATACCGAGTAATAGGTCAGCGCGGCCGCCAGGTCCGTGCACTGGTCCTTGGAGAATTCGCGTGCGGTCTTACGTAACACGTAGACCAACGACGGTTTCGTCAGATCGGTCAGCGAGTCCGGCTTACGCGGATCATCGGGATCCGCTGAGTCAGGATCGTCTCGGATGTGGTCGTCGCATGGGAAACTCATCGTCCCAAGGTAGCCGTCAATGTGGCCGGTTAACCAGGCGCCGAGTGCGCCCGAACGAGACGACGGGAAGGCGTGACGCCGAGTGCGCGTCACCAGGGGAGGGAAGTGCGATGTTCGTCGGCCTCATGGCGCCGCTTGTTCTGATGGCCGTGGCCATGTCACTGGATCACGTGCAGCGGTGGTCGGAACATCCGGACCCGGTTTCCGGGTCCTCAAGGTGCTGTGGCACAGGCTGCGCGCGACGCCCCGCCCTCGGTGGTCGGGCCGTCACCTTGCAAGTCAATGATCAACGCGGAGAACGGCAAGTCACCGTCCGCAGACTCACGATTCGTTGAGGCGGAAACCCGTTTTGGGGTGACCTGGAAGTGGGCCACCGTGCCGTTGTCGATATGACCTCTAGTCTCGACGACCTCGAACCACTCGAGATTCTGAACAGTCGTTCGCCCGTGAGATCGTGCCCTTGATCGCGTCGTCAAACACTCGACGTCGTCGACCTCGGCAGGCATTTCACTTCCCTGCACCCTATTAAGGGTGATCGAACAAGTAAGAACGCGATGCCGGCGTCCGCGGTCAAGGGCGCGTCAGAAGCGTGAAGGATGCTGCAGGCAAGGTCAAGGACGAGATGGCCGGGCACTAAGCGGGACGGGTTTGGGTGTCACCGTGAGTGGTTATTGTTAAACCATGAGCAATGACGAACCCACCCTGGATGACGTGATGGTCCCGACTGAGACGGTGCACCCCGATCATCGGGAGCACGCCAAGTCTCCCAAGCATCTCGACAGCGAGGAACTCGACCAGCGCGCCGAGCACGAGCACGAGCTGGTCGAGGACACCGAGAAGAACTCCTGATCGAGCTCGTCACCCTGTAGACCCCGTTCTCACCCCCGGGGCACTGCCGGTGGTGAAAATGTGTCGGCGTCGGCAGCTGCCCAGTCGCCCGCCACGACGAGAGGGCGTCGTCGATGAGTTGGCCTGTGCCAGCCATTCGTGGAGATCGGCGTAGGAACGTTGTCGCGCACAGGCCGTTTACGCAGGAGGTGCGGCGACAACTGGGCGTGGCGGGAGAGTCCCATGGATGCCATCGTGCGCATGGCTTCGTCAACGGTGGCTGCGTTCACCACTCTCCAGAACCTCGCCGCCGGACTCGAATCGGCCGCCGGACTCGAATCGGTGGTCGGAACAGAGCCCCCTGCAAGACATCGAAACGAAACGCTCTCGACGAGCTTTGGTTGCGTCTGTCGTTGGTTCGACTGATCTCCCGTGTGGGTCCAGGCGTCGCAGAGCGCTGCTTTGTACGAGCAGAACTGACACCGGTTGTCACGCAACTGCGCCCCGTCGCCGTAGCCGATGCCCCCGGGCAGGCGCTGGGTGTCAGGGCGTCATCGGGATCATGCCGGATCTTCGTGTGTGACGGCTTTGTAGCCGCGCGCTCCGGCGCGATCGACCGCCGCACGCACGAGTCCGAAGATTAGCCCTTGCAACGCGGCCGCGGTCAGCACTTCGGAGTTGGTGCGCTGTAGATCGGTGGGCGAGGGGGCATCGGGCTTGTCGGAGACGCGTTTCCAGATCTGGTTGAACACTGCCCCGGCGGCGATACCGCCCAAGACGCTGGTCGCCAGCGACAGCGGTTTGTAGAAGGCTTTGGACACCGTACTCATGGGAAACTCCTATCGACGTCGGCGACGAATCGCCAGGATCACTCCGATGGCCATGGCTGCGACGACGGCGCCGCCGATCAGTGTCTGCTTGTTGTCCTTGGCTGTGGTTGCGGCGTCATGCGCTTTCTGGCTCGCTGCGGCAGTGAGGCGGGTCGGGACGTCGAGCTTGTCGGTCAGCGCATCCACTGTGCGGGCCAGCTCTGCCCGTTGCTCTTCGACCGGTGGCGACTCGTCCGGAACAACGGGTGGTGGGGTAGCTGTCGAGTCCGCGTCGCGGGGCTCCTCGGGTGTCGTGGTCACAGATGCTCCTTGATGGTCTCGACGTCGCGTTGCACGCTTGCCGCGGTGCGTTCGGGGGCGGGTGGCACCGCTGCCTTGGCCCGTAGCGCCCCGATGGCGGTAGCGACGCCACCAATGGCGACGAGTGCGGCACCGACGATGAGTGCCGACAGCCACGCCGGGACGGCGATGGCCAGGCCGATGACGGCGGCCGCTACCAGAGTGGCGAGCCCGTACAGCACCAGCAAGGTGCCGGCACCGGAGATGCCGACTCCGATTCCCAGTCGGGTCCCCTTGGTCTTTATTTCATCCAGGGCGTTACGGATCTCGGTGGTGACCAGGGTGGTGGTCTGTTGTTGCAGGCGTTCGACGAGTTGCACGGTCGACAGCTCGTCGGGGGCTTGTTCAACCACGGGCCGCTCCTCAGGTCGAGGGGTTATTCGTGCTGAATACCTTACCCGATCGCCGACGCTGTCAAACTCGCTGCGTCGCGGCCGGCCAGCTTCGCGGACGACCTTGATCGTGGCCAGGTCCGAGGCCGTCGCAATCCCTCACTTCCGAAGACCTGGACCGCATAGCCATCACCGACGGCGACACAGACCTCACGTACCGCGAACTCCGACGACGCGCGGACGCCCTCGCAGGAGCACTGGCAGCACGCGGCATCGCGCCCGGCGACGTCATCGCTGTGCAAATGCCCAACTCGCCGGAATTCGCCGTCGCCTACTACGGAGTCCTCCGCGCTGGCGCAACCGTCACCACGCTCAACACCCTCTACTCGGCCACCGAGGTCGCCAGGCAGCTCAAGGACTCGAAAGCGAAGGCGTACATCACGATGTCGTCGCTGCTGACGACAGCCGACGACGCCGCCCGACAGGCCGGAATCCCCGCCGAAGCGATCATCGTCGTCGATCGATCGGATCACCGGGCATCGCTGGCCGACCTGATCGAACACCACCTTCCGGCACCCGAGGTCACCGTCGACCCCTCCACGGCACTAGCGGCTCTGCCCTATTCATCGGGTACGACCGGCCTGGCGAAGAGCGTCATGCTCACCCACCGCAATCTCGTCGCCAACATCGCCCAAAGCAGCATCCCCATCGACGTCAACCGCGACGACCGGGTCATGGCAGTACTCCCGTTCTTCCACATCTACGGGATGAACACCATCATGAACCTGACCCTGTATCGCCGCGGAACGCTGGTGACGATGCCGAAGATGGAACTGCCCACGTTCCTCGACCTCGTCCAGAGCCGGCGCGTGACATACCTATACATCGCCCCGCCCATCGCGGTCGCCCTCGCCAAGCACCCGATCGTCGACGACTACGACCTGTCGTCGATCCGCCGGGATCCTGGTCGACAATCGAATCCGGGACGAGTTCACCACAGCGCTGTGCGCCCGGATCGATGCGATCACCGTGGGCCCTGGCCACGACGACGGGGTCTCGCTCGGCCCTCTGATCAACGCGAGGCAGCGCGACGCAGTCTCGACCCTCGTCGACGAAGCGGTCGCAGCGGGAGCCCGTGTTCACACCGGGGGAGCAGCTGTCGACAGGCCGGGCTTCTTCTACCAGCCGACCCTCCTCGACGAGGTCCCTGCCGGATCGTCCCTCTTGGACGAGGAGATCTTCGGTCCGGTTGCGGTGATCACCGGGTTCGACACCGAGACCGAGGCAATCGAGGCGGCGAACGGAACCGACCACGGCTTGGCCGCCTACTTCTACACACGCGATCTCGACCGGGCCAGCCGAGTAGCTGCCGCCATCGAAGCCGGCATGGTGGGCGTGAACCGCGGGATGATCTCCGACCCAGCAGCTCCCTTCGGTGGCGTCAAACACTCGGGTCTGGGGAGCGAGGGCGGGAGCGAGGGCATCGACGAGTACCTCAACATCAAGTACATCGCGCTCACCTCGTGATGCGGTCGAGACACGCTCAGATGTCCACGGAGGGGATAAAATGATGTCCGACAACAATTCCCGGGTCTATTTCCTCGATTGCGACCCCGGTATCGACGATGCACTGGCCCTGGCGTACCTACTCGCGAGGCGTACTCCCATCGTCGGCGTGGGAAGCGTGGCGGGCAACGTTGACGCACGGCGGGGCGCCGCGAACGCTCGCCGGGTGCTGCGGTTGTTCGGCAGGCTCGACATCCCGGTATCTGTCGGACTTGAGGCGCCGGGCGACGACCACGCCGACGACGCCAACTCGTCATTCCACGGCCGCAACGGACTAGGGGGAGTGTCCCTACCCTCGGGTCCGGATGACGTCGGGGAGTCAACGACTCCCGACACGCTTCGTCGGCTGGCTCGCACCTACGGCGACCGACTGCACATCATCGCGACCGGACCACTCACCAACCTCGCGCACGTCCTGGCGAAAGAGCCCGACTTTGGACGCCGCGTGGGCGGCATGACCGTGATGGGCGGTGCGTTCTCCGTCCCCGGCAACGTGACCCCGTGGGCGGAGGCGAACATCGCGTCTGATCCCGCGGCGGCTGCGCACGTCGTCCAGTCGGACTGGAGTCGGCTCACGTTCGTGCCGATCGATCTGACATACACCCATCTGTTCAATCGGGAAGACCAGGCGGCCGTACGCGATCTCGACCGTCCGGAACTCGAAACCCTCTGTCGCATCGTCGACTTCTACTACGACGCCTACCAGGAGCGATTTCGCGGACAGCAGATCCCACTCCACGACCGAGGAATGATCAAGACCTGTGGATCTGGGAGGGCGTGCCTTCCCGCAGAATGATCCCGGTAGTCACTTGATCAAGTC
>NZ_LZTE01000083.1:0-1527 GCF_001665925.1 Gordonia sp. 852002-50816_SCH5313054-c | reverse complement strand
TTTACTCGTTTTTCTTCTCAATCCTCCCTCTTTCGTGGCTCGTTTGCGTTTCGCCCCCCGGGGGGGGGGGGGCGGGGGAGAGGGCTGCAGGTCGGGGGTTCTGCCGCTCTCCCCTCCCACCCTGGGGGCGATGTACTGGTTGGTGTGGCAACTCAGTGTTCGCATCGGCCACGATAGCAAATCGTTGGTTTGCTGTAGGGAATGACCGTGTCGTGGGCTGCTGCTGGTTAGTGGGCGCGGTTGGGGCGGTGGCGGTCGATGTCGGGCCAGCGGCCGGGGATCAGTCCCTCGATGATGTCGCCGGGTTGGCTTGCGAGGGTGGCGGCGTGGGCGAGGATTGCCCAGAGCTGCGGGCCGGGGTGGCGGTGGTCATCGCGTTCCTGGGCGATGACTGCTTGTTGCCAGCTCATCCACTGGTGGGGTGCGCCGTGCAGCTCGGGGGTGAGTAGGGGATTACTGGCGGCGGCAGCTCGTCGAGCTGCTTTGCCGACCGCGGGATAGGTCCTGGTGAGGGTTCGTTCACGTCGGGGGTGGTGCTCGATGAGGGTGTCGAGGGTCCAGGCGAGTAGGTCGACGTCGAGGAGCATGCGGTGGCCGTAGCGGCGGCGGGTGTCGGCGGCGAGGTTCGCAGCGGTCCACAGGATGCCGGCGCGGGTTGCGGCGTAATCGGCGGGCACGACGGCGGGGCTGTAGGTGCCGGGTGTGCTGAGTGTGCTGAGTGTTGCGGTCATGATGCTGGCGTTCCTCGGGGTTGGAGATCGGTTGCGGCTCGGGGCTTTTGGTTGCCTGCCGAGCCGCAACCGAGGTACTGGATGGGTTGTGCTCAGATCGGAAAGTCGTGGACGTTGACCTGGCGGGGTGCATCGATCCCGGCAAGTTCGGGGAGTCGGGCTGTGTGGAATCCGGCGGCACAGCGACCGACGAGGCGGAATCCGTGCTCGGTGGCACTCACGGGTGCGAGGTACCAGCTAGTTCCGCTCGGGCCGAGGAATCCGGGTACGTACTCGGTGACGGTGTCGCCGGTGGTGAGGCTGTGGGTGGTGACCTCGGTTGCCCAGGTGACCGAGACCAGGGCGAAGTGAATCGCCCCGGGTTTGCTGGAGGCTCGGTTAGTTGGTTCCAGCGTTTGCGGGGACCGGGTTCTCACGGTAGCTGGTGACGGTGTGGGTCGACCAGTAGGCGCTCTCGTACTCGACGGGTGGGACGTGTCCGATCTCGCCGTGCAGGCGGCGGTGGTTGAACCATTCGACGTACTCAGCGACGGCGATCTCGACCTCGCCCACACCTGCCCAGCCGCCTCGCGGGCGCATCACGGGGTTACGGATGCATTCGGCTTTGAACAGCGAGTTGAACGCCTCAGCCATCGCGTTGTCGTATGAATCCCCTTTGGAGCCAACAGATGTCACCGCTTCGGCTTCGGCCAGTCGTTCGGTGTAGCGGATGGCTCGGTATTGACCGGGCTCAACCAGTCGATGCAACACCGGCTTGTTGGAGCAACAATAGCTGCTCGTTGAAGGCCTCAGCGGG
>NZ_LZTE01000082.1:0-5810 GCF_001665925.1 Gordonia sp. 852002-50816_SCH5313054-c | reverse complement strand
ACTGCTGGTGTTGCGAACATATTCGCAACGGAACTATCTTCCGCCTAACCGGACGGCTCCAACATGACCGGTTCTGTCGGTGCCGGTCGATAGGGTTCGGATCAGTGCTCGACTCGCGAGCACATGGGCGGTCTGGCTACAGATTCAGTAGGCGCCTGCTCCGACTACGGATCGAGGAGAAATGGCGGATTTTGAACTTAACAAGGCTGGCCTGCGCAAGTTGGAGGACGACCTCAAGAAGAAGCTGTCCGGAGGAGTCAACGTTCCACGTGGCGGGTCCGAGGCTGCTGCGGTCAGTGACGTGAAGGCTCAATTAAAGAAGATGGGCGTTACTCCGAACGATGCTGAAGTACGGCGATTGGTGAGAGAGGCGCGTAAGGAGTGACTGCGTGCGACGGGCTCCTCCCAAGTCGCCCCAGGGCGGCGGGAGCAGTCGAGTCGACAATGCTGGGGCTGGGGGAGGCCGCTTGGACGCGTTTTTGCGTGCGTGTGGCCGTGAGTGTTCAGGCTTCGACGTCTGACACGATGGCACGGCTGTCATCTTGTGCGATATCAATATCGTCAAGTCCAGCACTTGGTGCGGCTGGCTTCCCATCGAATATCAACTTTCTTGCGCGGCGACCCGCGCGGGTCTCCCAGCCCATGAAGTCGACCTGCCATGCGCGCTGCGCAGCTAGTAGGGACACATCGAGCACATATACGTTGTATCGATCCGACGCCTGGTTGGGCACAGTTTCATTCGTTGCGACTAGATGAACGAACCTCATGTTCTGAAGTCTATTGGTCATGTCCACCAATTCGGTGTTACTAGAATCGATCAAGAAGCATGAGGACTTCGTATTCCGGCAGTGATCAGTCAGTGCTATTACTAGGCCATGTAAGTCGTCTGAATAACCCCCCGCATCCTCTCTCATATCACTGTACTTAGTGTCAACGGTCTTTCCGGCCGCGGAGTTGATGTCTTCGGCGATGATTCGTTCGCTTCCAGACTTGCCGGAGGGACCTCGATTTTTTGCGCTGGAAATGCTTTCGCTTACGAGGCCAATGTAATCTCGAGGAACCCCGCCAGCGGCCAGAACTAGTCTGTCCAAGGCCCCGTCTGTAAATAGGCTCTTTCTTTGAACCTCACACTCCTCGCAAAGACGGTCGAGGATGGTTTCGAGGAAGCGTTTGGAGTTCTTAAACTCCCGAAGTCCTCTATCAAGAGATAGGTCTCGTATATCGTGAGGCGCCTGGAGGCCAACTGGCGGATTACCGCCCGCGTATAGTCTGGTCCACAAAGAAATGGAACCAAACTTCAACCATATTCCCGTGTCTTTTACCACTCGATGAAAGTAACCGGCAATGTTTGGCTGGTCCGCGCGACTCAAATGATAAAAATCATCCAGAATGATGAAAGAGTCAGGTGCCAGTCCGCCCACCGCGAGCATTAGCAGTCGATAGTTTGAGAGCGCGCGCTCTAGGTGCTCCTTTTTCGTTGCGCTGTACCGGTGCGCGACAGCGCCTTGCTGAGCTTTTTTGGATGATCGACCTTTCTTTTGACCCACGTTTCCAGATAGTCCGCCATGACCGCCGGAAACGCTGACTGTGCCTTCGGCAGTAATATTTACTTCGTTAGAGTAGCTTTCGGTCCACTCGATTTCGCTTTCGCTCGGAGCCTTCTGAAGTTCGACTAGAGCCTCAACGGCCTGGTGGAGTTCCCCCGCTAGTAACTGCTCAGGACTCGGATTATCTCGATGCCAGAAGCGTTTCTTTTGTCTACCCGCGACGCGGCCTTCTAGCTGTGCGGCAAATTGACCAAAGACCTCCGCTAAGGTCCCGACGAGGACGTCGGGATACGAAAGTCCCTTGAAGGTCTCCTGATCTGCCCATGCAACCATTTGGCCCGAGGATTTTCGATCTGCCTCGATACGGCGTAGCAGGCTGGACTTTCCCGTCCCTCTCCGCCCGTACAGTACGTGGTGAAAACTTGATCCCAAACGGTCAATGGACTCGGTGTCGGGGCTAACGAACCGGGTCTCTGGTGAACCAGGTTTGGCCCGGGTCACTTCCTCTAGCAGAACCTGGAGTCGACTGACTTCCGGCTGGTAGTAGTACGCGGATCCGGGATCGTCTGCCATGTACACACCCTAATAGCTCGGTCGTTGATTACGTCACTGCTTCCGTTGCAGGGGAGGAGACTATGCCCGCGGGGGCTGCCGCAGTTTCGGATAGTCAGCCCACCTCCCGTTACTCAGGTTTGCGTATTTGGCGATGGTGCTGATGTGGAAGTCGAGGCTGTCGGCGAGGACTTTGGTGGGGACGGCGCCGGCGAGGCGATAGCGGGCGGCAACTTGGAGTTGATGGAGGCTGACACCGTATGGATCGAGTGCGCGCCGCAGTTGCTGGTCGCTGATCGGCCGTTGGGGGTGACGTCCAGGGAATAGCCAAGGGGAATCGACTCCGTCGAGTGCTTTCGTATGCGCCTTGGCAATCTCCGCGAGGCGATCGGGCAGGGGCAGTTGATGCTCTCCGAGTGCGAGAGTGACGATGGCATCGCCAGAGGTTTCACAGAGCTGCCCTCGCGTGAGTTCGACGACCCGGCGCGCAGGTAGACCGTAGATTGCGACCAACAGCACCGCGAGTTGCACTCCGGAGCGCAGAGCTGTGTCCCTTAGCAGGGCACGGACGATTGATTCTGTCTGCTCCTCGGTTATGGCCACGGCTGGTTCTGTTCGCTGCAGAGGTGGCGTGGTGACGTCGTTTGCGATGTGTCCCTTCGCGATCGCCCACCTGATGAATCGCGGGAGCCACCGCCCGGCATTGGTGCGCAGGGTGTATTCGTCGACCTGCGACTGGGTGATGTCGCTGAGGATGGTGTGTTGTTGGTCCTCGTGTAGCCAGCCTAGGAATTGGCCGATGCCTCGAATCGTGGCCTTCACATGTCCGGCCGCGCCGCCTGTGATGTCACCGGTTGTCTCGTTGCGTGTGGCTCGTCGCAGCAGCTCCCACTTCAGGTACTGGGTGAGAACGATCTTGTCCGGAGGTGGTAGGACCGTCAGTTGCTTGTCGCACCACGCGCGCAGCCGAAATAGCTCACTTTCCTCGTGCGGGAGCGCCCCGCTCTCGGCGAGCAGCGTCTGCAGGTAGATCAGACCTTTACCGCCGTCGGCGGTGGCTAAGGTTTTCTCGTTCAGCGGTTTAGCGCCGGTGGCGATCTCGTGCAGGAGGTCGGTGTGTGGTCCCATTCGGAGCCATTTGATGATCTGCTCGGGCCGGGGTTGGCGTAGGAGGTGGTCGAAGAGCAGCTGCATCGGTTCGCTGATCGCTTTGGTGTCGGGCCGGGTCAGGACAGCGGTGAGGCGGTCGGCGAGGGTGCATTTTCCGCACAGTCTTCCGTAGGAATGTTCTTCACTACCGCATCGCCGGCACGCGTAGCGAGCGGGCTGGCCAGCGCATCCGGCGCAGATGGCAATCTGGTCACTGTTGATGAAAGCCAGGATTCGCAGTACTCCGCACTGAGGGCACGCGCGAGGGTTTCGCACGACTCGATTGTGGCAAGCGAAGCAATGCGGGGCGGACCGGATGTGGGTAGCAATCTTCTTCTCCTTCCCGCACGCCGAGCACATTCGCAAAGGGCGCGGGTAGCAACCCAGGCAGAGTCGTTGGCCGTCGACCATGGTCGTTGCCGCGACCTCCTTACCGCAGGCCGAGCACACGACCAACGCGATCCCGCCAGGTGAGCAACGTGCGCATGTGCGCCGTCCCTGGTGATCGCTCACGGCCGTCAGCTTTTTCATGCGCAGGCACACAGGACATTCGCCAAAGTGCTGCCGCTCATGACATTTCATGCACACTCGGCGGCGCTGCTGATCACGGAACCGGAGGATGCGTTTCTGCTGGCACATCGGACACCTAGGTAGCCCAACATCAGTGACCCCATGTCGTCTCAGTCGCGCGAAGAACGTCTGGACCGCTACTGGTGTCTCACCGTCCGGTGCGAGAAGGTCCGCGTCGGCGCGCGCGAGGTAGCGAAGCAACGACGTGTGGCGCTTCGGGTCCAGACGGCCGACCTCCTTGGCGATCAGATCATCGAAGGTTGCACTGCCCTTGGAGTGGAACAGATCGATGACCTCCGAGGTGACATCTTGGGTGCTACGGGTCATCGGGTACGGGGTGTTGGCCGCGTAATCCTGGCGCGGACAGGCCGTGCATCGCCGATATCGTCGATCGGTCCCCCAGTCCCAGTTTTACGTGGTGAGTCCTGGTGGGCCGCGGTCACGCGGATGAGGTCGTTGGGTTCACACTCAAGGATGGCGCAGAGCGCTGCAAACACATCCATGTTCAGCCGTTGCGGGGTTTGGGTGACCAACCGGAATACTTGCTCGCGAGAGAGCGCGACGCCGGCCTGGCGCAGTGGTTCGACGAGGTCGGTGGTCTGGAACATGCCGCGTTCGGCCATCAGTGTTCGCAGGCGCCAGTCAATGGTGCGGCTCATCAGCGTGTGTCCTTCGGTGAGAAGTAGAAGCGGTTGATGGCATCAGCGACGACTCTGCTGCGGTAGTCGTCGCTGACCGAGGTGTAAAGGGCGGTAGTTGAGGCGAACACGTGGCCGACCTGGATCTGGATGAACTGCTCGGAGTAGCCGAATTCGGCAAGGTGAGTCACGTAGGAGTGGCGCAGTGAATGCGGAGTCAGATGCCGATCGAGGCCAGCCGCGTCGCGGAGCTCCGCGAACCGGCGATCGAAATACTTGGCGCCCACGCGAGTTCCGCGTTCGGTAGGCCACAGCGCCAGGCTCTGGCCAGGGTGAAACTTCTGGCGGACTTGATGCAGGTAGTGGTCAAGACCTTCGACTACCCAATCAAACTCAGGCAGCGTCAGGACAGTGCGGCGTTTGGGTGGAGTGCCTCGCGAGGCCTTGCCGAATCGAACCTGCGCGAGCCCGAACCGGCCGAACTGCGGTGCTTTGCCGTTGGTGCGTAGATCAGCGACATCGAGACCGAGAACCTCTGCACGTCGCAGGCCGTAGGCGTATGTCGTCTTGAACAGCTGCGCATCTCTCAGCGCGGCGAGCGCCCCCTTGCGCCCGTCTGCGCGGATTTGGTCGACTCTGGCGTCGACGACATCAAAGAATTTCTCGACCTCGTCGTAGTCGAACGGTCGTCGGCCCGGTCGCCCTTCGAACGCCGCGAGATGTGCGATGGTGTTCCACTCGAAGCAGATCTGCGTGGGTACTTCCCCGAACCGGTGGCGGCATTCACTGACCCATTCGTAGCGCTGATCTGTTAGATACTCGCAGAACCGTCGTATCGTGACGTGGTAGCCGCGCAACGTCGAGTGCGAACGAGCGGCGTTCCCCGATAGCAGACTTGAGGTGAAGTCCTCCAGATCGCCGGGCAGCCATTGCCACGGATAGCTGTCTGTGAAACGGCGAAACCGAATGAGCTGCGACCGACGAACACTGATCGTTGTTCGCGCCAGCGCACGACTAGCCTGCTGACGAGCAAAGCCCTCGAGCATTTCCTCGAAGACGAACGCGGACTCGTCGATGGGCACCACGCCGCGTCGCCGAAAATCAGCGATGTTGCCGCCGCTAGCCGACATGTTCACAGCAACAATGTTGCATCAAACGCAACTCTATGGCAAGGTCAAACATGCAAAGCGTGTGGGGACTCGGAACGAATCTCGTTGCTGCGCTTCGCGTGCGGCAGCCTGGTTCCTACCTGGCACTCGGCAAGCCAGGTGCGAGCGCTATCGCGGCTCTGTGACGCACGCGGAGGTGCAGCTCAGAGACTATGTTGCATCTGTTCGAATATGCGGCGGTTCGG